>NZ_JAMOYY010000013.1:0-95741 GCF_023669475.1 Blautia sp. MB18-30
AAATAAAAAATGTAAATTTTTCATTACTTACTTATGTCTGACACCTCAGACATAACCTCCTTTCTATAACAAATATATAGGTCCGGACAGGAAACCTCTCCAACATTCCCGTCCGGAAACGCAAAAAGAACCCGGAACAGCTGCCCGGGCTCTTTTTGCGTTTATCATATATTAATTTTTCTCATCATAAATACAGTTGGCAAGCATCGCAAACTGCTCCAGTGTCAGCGCCTCACCCCTGATATTCAGCGGAAGATCACACCTGTTGAACACATCCTCGATCTCCTCCTTACTCAGGGAAAAATCTCCGGAATTTCTGATCCCGTTCACAAGCGTCTTTCTCCTCTGGTTAAAAGATGCACGGATCAGACGGAACATAAGCCCCTCATCCTTCACATCCACCGGCGGCTTCTCATAACGCGTCAGCTTGATCACCGCACTTCCAACCTTCGGCCGCGGCATAAAACAGTTCGGCGGTACATTCGCAACGATCTCCGGCTTCGCATAATACTGCACAGCCAGGGAAAGCGCACCGTAATCCTTGGTACCGGGACCAACCTGCATACGGTCTGCAACCTCCTTCTGCACCATGACAGTGATCGAATCCACAGGAACATTCTTCTCAAAAAGCCCCATGATGATCGGAGTCGTAATATAATACGGCAGATTCGCAACCACCTTCACAGGCTTGCCGCCGTTTTTCTCATCTGCGATCTTTTTGATATCCGTTTTCAGGATATCGTTATTGATCACGGAAACATTATCCCAGTCCTTCAACGTATCCTTAAGGATCGGGATCAACGAACTGTCGATCTCCACAGCAGCCACCTCTCTGGCAGCCTCCGCAAGATACTGGGTCATAGTTCCGATACCCGGACCGATCTCCAGTATAAAATCATCCTTCGTGATACCCGAAGACTCAATGATCTTTTCCAGAACATGCTCGTCGATCAGAAAATTCTGACCAAACCTTTTCTGGAAAACAAAATGATACTTTTGAAGGACTTCAATGGTATATTTCGGGTTACCAAGATAAGGTCTGGCCATATTTTTTACCTCTGCTTTTTCTTATTTTCAGCTGAAATCCTTTTCAAAAAGTACCGTGTAGCCATCACGGTCCACACGCTTCTTGGAACGCTTGAACAATCCGCTCTGAGCTCTCTCCATAGCCTTATCCAGCATGGTCTTCACAGTACCAATGCACATCGGCTGATCCTCCTTCTGGTTGATCCCGATCAGATTATACAGAGCAAGCATGCCCATCTGGTCGATACGGAATCCATTCTCCATGGTATAGACCTTAGCGAAATTAACAAGTTCATCGTTTGTAAATACAGGAATGTTGATCATGGATGTAAACTTCTTCGCAAGCTTCGGATATCTTGCGATCAGCTTACGCATACCGATCTTTTCATCCTCCAGGACCACGATCATTCCCTTTGTGTTTCCGGTCATAGCTTCCTCAAGCTCATCTGCTGTTTCCTGGGAAAGCTGGTTTGCATCCTCGATAACAAGGAAACCGCCGGCAAGCTTGGATACGATCTCCGGAATATCCTTTCCGTTGAGATCATCCGCAAATATATAGGCAACCTTGGAAGCCTCGATATTCAGCTCTTTACAGATTGCCGGGATCAGACTTGAGATCAGTCTCGTCTTACCTGTTTCTCTGCCGCCCATAACGATCACATTTCCGGTCTGGGAGGTCTTGTCTGCTGCGCCCATCTGCACATCGCAGAGTACATCAAGCAGCTGTTCCTTCATTCCGGGAACTGTAACAAAATAGGTGAAAAGCTGTTTCTCTTCATCTGTGAGCTCTTTCTTTCTGGAAACGATCTTTGTAGGATCCTTTTCCGGATGGATCGTAGCGATAAATTTCTCAAGCTGCTTTTCCTCGCTGAGCTCCTCTTCCTCATCGTCCTCTTCCATGGCTTCATCAGAATCATCACCGATGAGACTGCTGATAAAGTCATCCTCATCCTCTTCCTGGAATTCAAAGGCGTCATCACTGTATTCTTCTTCCTCATCAAGAAGATTTTCCTCTTCCGCTGAAGCCAGCGGTTCCTCATGATGAAGCTTCGCTGAAGGCTCTGCTGCCGCCTTCTGCACCTGCTCCTCAGATTCCAGTGAAGGAATCTCCGGAAGCACATCCTCTTCTTCCACCGGCTTCTGTACTCCTGACGGACCATTCAGAAACTCTGCTTCTGCAGCCTGAAGATCCTCCTCAGTAACCGGCTCCTCATCTTCATCAAATACGATATCCGGAAGTCTGGTATCGGAAGTCTCCGTTACCTCTTCCTCCTGCTGAGCGGAGATCTGCGCCATGATATCCTCGATATCTGCCGCATCCGGCTCCTCCGGAACAAATTCATCAGCCGCAATATCCAGATCCTCAATACCTGCCGGCTCTTCCGTTACGTCGGACTGCTGGACATCCGGAGATTTCTCTTCCTCCGGGATATCGATTCCCTGCTGTGTAGCTGCTGCCAGAATAGTATCCTCCAGGTTGAAGTCCTTATCTTTATCCTTCCCGGACCTGTCACCTACAGATGCCGCAATATCCTCGATACTTCCGAAAATTCCGGACGCGTCCGGGATCTCTGCGGAACTGCTTGCATTCTCCGGGTCCACATTGATCATGGACTTCGGGATCTTCAGCTCCGGCATACGGATCGTTGCGGAAAAATCAGGCTTGCCTTCCTCATTGAGCGGAACCCCTGCAGGCTTCTCCTCACTTTCCTCATTTCCGGCAGACTTCTCCTTCATGATCTCTGCAACACTCTGGGACAAAGACATCTCTGTAGCTTTCTCAGCCTCAGCTTCTTCCGCTTCCTGATAAGTCTCTTCTTCCTCTTTATCCTGCTGTTCCTGAGCCTGCAGCTTCATACTTCCGGATGACAGGTTCTCAACACCGGATGCCAGCGGGATCTCATCCGCTTCCTGTCCGGAAAACTCTTCCTGCTCTTCAGAAGGCTCATCCGAAGCTTCCTCACTTCCTTCTGCTGCTTCGATCTCCTCAGAATCTGTAAACTCCTCTGACGGTTCTGCTGCCGCAGCAGTCTCAGCCTCCGGCGCTTCCGCCTGTTCCGTCACATCCTCAGAGCCTGTGGAAACCTCATCCTGCTCTTCATCCTGCGCAGCTTCTTTTTCCTCCATATCCTCTTCCGCAGATTTCTTATGTCCGCCAAAGATATCACGGAATCCCTTGGAAAGCTTCTCCTGGAATGTCTCCGCACTGTTCAGATCCCGCTCATCATCTACCTGGATAGTATCTGTGACCGGTTTTGCCTCCTCATACTCGCCGGATGCTTCCTTGCTCTCCCTGATCTCCTGCGCCTTTTCCGGCGGGATCAGCTTCGGGATAAAACGCTGTTCGTATTTCTCTTTCTCTTCGCCAGTGAGAACACCCATCCGCTGTTTCAGGTCAAGGGCCTTCATCACATAAGTTCCGTCATTGAACCAAAGGATCATCTCATTGCAGAGATCCAGGCACTTCTGCTTGTCTCCTGCCTTGTAATAGAGCTTGGCCAGCTCATAGGACCAGCGCTCCGTAAATTCCTTCTCCTTATATTCCTCAAGAATACGGATCTGTTCATTCAGAGATGCATTCTTCGCTCTGGCGATCTTATATTTCAGTATATACTGGCTGTTATCATTACCTGCCACTTCTCTGTATTCATCAAAGAATTCTGTGGCTTCACTGATCTGTCCCATTTTCAGGGAAACCTCGATCAGACGGTAAAGTATGTTCTTGCCGATCGGCGCTCTGTGGTAGGCAAGAAGAAAAATTTCCTTGCTCTCTTCATAGCGCTTGTTGGCCGCGTAGATCTCGCCCACTACACAAAGGGTACGGACGTTTTTCACACGACGCCAGTCAATGCTGTCAACAATCTGCATGGCGCCTTTGTAATCCTGGGTCTCGACCAGCTTATTGATCTGCCCCAGCTTAACGCGAAACTCCTCTTTATCCAAAATATTCACCAACTTTCCATAATCAGAATCAGTTTACCATATGCATACGGGCTTGTCAAAACCCTTTAGGCATATAAACATGCCCCTTTACCACCTGAAAAACCCTGTTGATCTTGAACTGATGGCTGACAAAATCATCCAGTCCTGTACAGGTGATCAGAGTCTGTATATCGTGGATGCTTTCCAGCAGATATGTCTGCCTGCTGCTATCCAGCTCCGAAAGAACATCATCCAGCAGAAGAACCGGTGTATCCCGGATCTTTTTCTTCACCAGATAGATCTCCGAAAGCTTCAGGGAAAGGGCCGCAGTCCTCTGCTGCCCCTGGGAACCATACCTCCGGATGTCGATCCCGTTGACATTTACGCAGAAATCATCTCTGTGCGGTCCCACGGAGGTCAGCTTCATCCGAAGATCCCGCTCCCGGTTCCTGGAAAGCTTATCCTCAAACTCCGCCGCCGTCACACTTGGCTCGTACAGGATCTCCAGCTCCTCGATCCCGCCGGTAAGGCCTTTATGAAGCCCCCTTGCAATCTCGTTAAGCTCCTCCACAAAGGCTTCCCGCTTCCCGATGATCTTCTTTCCGTAATCGACCATCTGCATATCCCAGACATCCAGGGTACCTTTCAGCCCGGGGTTCATATAACAGTCTTTGAGAAGACGGTTTCTCTGGTTCACGATGTGATTGTAGCCGGCCAGCTCCGTGATATAAACACCATCCAGCTGACAAAGCTCCGAATCCAGAAAACGTCTTCTCTCTCCGGGTCCATTCTTGATAATATTAAGATCCTCCGGAGAAAAAAACACCAGATTCACCACCCCCAGCAGCTCCCTTGCCTTGCGGATCGGCAGCCCGTTGATGGCAACTCCCTTTGCTTTGTTTTTCCGGAGGTGCATGTCTATTTTGTATGAAAGATCGCCCTTCTTCACCATCATTCGGATATGGGACTCCTCATTCTCAAAGCGGATCATCTCCCGGTCCTTGCTTCCCTTGTGGGATTTGCTGGTACCTGCCAGATAAACCGCCTCCAGGATATTGGTCTTTCCCTGGGCATTGTCGCCGTAGAGAATATTGGTGCCCTGATCAAAATTCATCTCCAGCGACTCATAATTCCTGAAATTATTCAGTCTGATGGATTCAATGTACATTCCTTCACCCGATCACATAAATATCTTTTCCATCGTAGGAAATGGTATCTCCAGGATGGATCTTGCGGCCACGGCGGTTCTCCACCTCACCGTTCACCAGTACCAGACCATCATTGATGGCATATTTCGCCTCAACGCCGTCCTCCACAACACCGGCCAGCTTCAGCGCCTGACCAAGCTTGATAAATTCGTCTTTAATTCTGATCTCCAATTTTTTCTCCTCTTATCTCCGGGGTATTTTCTCCGTCAGATCGGTCTTTTCTGATCTTCTGACGGTATTTAAAATCCCCCAAAATACAAATTTCACCGGAAGGCGGTAATTTAAATACCCCCCTTCCAGCAGTTTACACATGAAACAATTCTCAGAACACGATCGCATTCCCATGCACAATCGGTCAAAAACGTTCACATTACCCCAGGTCTTATCTGGCCTGATTCTGGTTGATGTTTACAGGAAGGATCAGGTAAGTATAGTTCTCCTCATCGTCACGGATAAAGCACGGTGCCTTCGGATTTACAAGATAGATCGTCACGGTTTCATCATCAATAACACGAAGCGCATCGATCAGGAATTTCGGGTTGAAGCCGATCATGATATCCTTACCCTCTTTTTCAATATCGATCTCTTCATTCATGGAACCCATTGCAGAATCAATGCGCAGCTCCATATCATCGTCTGTGATGTTGATGATGATCGGTTTTTTATCAACCTCACGTACCAGAAGTGTGGCACGGTCGATACAATCCAGGAACTCTTTTTTGTTGATCTTCAGTTTTGTCTCATAATCACTGGAAAGCATCTGGTCAATTCTGAAATATTCTCCCTCGATCAGTCTGGAAACTACCATAGTCTGATCAAATTCAAATAAAATATGGTTTTTTGTAAAGTAAATGCTGACCTGATCATCCACTTCTCCGGAAAGGATCTTGCTGACCTCGCTTAAAGTTTTGCCCGGAACTACCACCTTACGGTCAGAATAATCTTTCTTAAGGGACATTTTGCGGATAGAGATACGATGTCCGTCCAGAGAAACTACCTTCAGACAGTTATTTTTGATCTCAAAAAGTTCACCGGTCATAAGCTTATTGTTTTCATTTACAGCAATCGAAAAAATAGTCTGGCGGATCATTTCTTTCAGTGTGTACTGAGAGATCGTCAGTGGTTCATCCTTCTCGATCATCGGTAAATAAGCAAAATCTTCTCCTGATTTTCCAGGGATATTGAATTTTGCTTTTTCACAGGTAATGGTTGCTGCATATTTATCATCGGTCTTAATGGTAACATCATTATCCGGAAGTCGTCTGATAATTTCATAGAAGATTTTTGCATCAAGAGCAACTTTACCTTTTTCTTCAATAGTACCCTCAACGATGGTTTCAATTCCCAGCTCCATATCGTTGGTGGTAAATTTGATCTGGTTTGTGGTTGCATCCATGAGAATACATTCCAGGATTGGCATTGTGGTTTTTGATGGAACTGCTTTGAGTGCGATACTTACACTTTTTAACAGACTTGATTTGGAGCAGATGATTTTCATAGTGTGTATAACTCCCTTTCTGAACAATTTGTGGTTTTTATAAATATATTTATAGAAAAAATCCGCAGTAACCGCCGTAGGGGGCCAGATTTTGTGAAAAACTCCCGCAGGCCTGATGTTTTCAGGGGTTTTCCGTTGGGATAACTTTGTGTAAAAGTGGTAGTTTCGCATGTGAATAACCCGGGGATAAAATTACCGCCGCGTTTTGGCAAAAAAGTTGTACACATCTCTCCACATACAATCAACACGTTATACACCAGTAATGTGGAAAACTTCCCTAACCTTGTGGATTAATCTTCTTTTTCAATATATCAATGGTATTTTTTAAGTTATCGTCGTTCTGCAATTCGTTTTCGATCTTTTCAATACCGTGCATAACGGTGGTATGGTCACGGTTTCCGAGCGCTTTTCCGATATTTTTCAAAGGTGTGGATATGATCTCACGGCAGAGATACATGGAAACCTGGCGGGGCATGACGATCTTGGAGTTTCGTTTGTTTCCGCTTAAGTCCGCAGGTGTGACTCCGTAATGCTCTGCAACAACGGAGATGATGTATTCCGGTGTGATCACTTTTTTCTCATCCGGAGAAATAATATCCTTCAGTGCCTGCTCTGCCAGCTCCAGAGTTACTTCCTTTTTCTCAAGCTTGGCTCCGGCCATGACCTTGTTGAAGGCACCTTCCAGCTCACGGATATTGGATTTGATATTGGTAGCGATATATTTGATAACATCTTCACTGATGTTGTAGCCGTTCATTTCTTCATTTTTATGAAGGATCGCCATTCGGGTTTCGTAATCAGGCAGCGTGATATCTGCGATCAGACCCCACTCGAACCGGGAACGGAAGCGCTCTTCCAGGATTTCCATATCCTTCGGTGGTTTATCAGAGGATATGATGATCTGCTTTTTGGCACTGTGAAGACTGTTAAATGTATGGAAAAATTCCTCCTGTGTGGATTCTTTTCCTATAATAAACTGAATATCATCGACAAGAAGAACGTCGATATTTCTGTATTTTTCACGGAATTTGCTCATTGCCGTGTTATTTCCGTTTCGGATGGTTTCGATCAGCTCGTTGGTAAATTCCTCACTGGTTACATACAAAACACGGCTGTTTTCGTCGTGTTCCAGAATGAAATGAGCGATGGAATGCATAAGATGCGTCTTACCAAGACCGGCTCCGCCATAGATAAACAGTGGATTGTAGGTATCTCCCGGTGATTCGGCAACTGCAAGAGCTGCGGCCTGGGCGAATTTGTTATTACTTCCTACAACGAAGGTGTCGAAGGTGTATTTTGGATTTAAATGCGCCTCTTCGTAACGTGTATCCTGAACCTGTTTATCATAAGAAGTGTTTTTTTCTGTTTTTTTGGGGAGATCTTTTTCCAGAACGAAGCGAACCTCGCATTCTTCCATGCCTGTCAGTACACAGATAGTAACCTGGAGGGGGATTTTGTAGCGTTTACTGATGTAATTGACTCCGATCGCTGCCTGTTCAGAGGGAACAACCACTGTTATCAGCTTTCCGTCAACCTCATAAACTTTCAGCGGCTTGAGCCAGGTATTAAAAGGGACATCAGTCACCTCATATTCAGATTTGACAGTTTGCAGGATCTCCTCCCATTTTTCAATAACAGCGTCCATTTTTTCCTCCCATGAGTATTATAATAACCCCAGTCTGCGACTGGAGATAGATATCCTTTTATATATTACAATGAAAATGGGGTTTTCGCAATGGAAAATCCTTGAGATTTTGGGGAAAAGAATGTGGATAATGTGGGGAAATTACTGTGGATTAGGGTGGATTATTGTGGATAAGAGTCCTGGAGGTTTCCATAAGTCGAGAATTGGTGGAAAATGTGGAAGAATTATGTGTATAAAAAAATCCACCTTAAAAATACCGCAAATAAAGGATTTTTTTGAAAACGATGTGAACAAACCCTCCGAAAAAGTGGATAGATTTCCGGTCAATCCACAAGTTATCCACAAGTTATCCACAAAATGTGGATAATGTTACGTAAACCATAAGCGCTTTCCACATAAGAGAAAAAAATAAATACCGTAAGGTGGGGGTATTTTACAGAACCCTTGATTTTATCGGATTTTTTGCAATTTTTACTTGACGAAAAGGAGGTTTATTTATATAATTGAAACGATGTTCTGAATGATAAGTTATTTCATAACAATTAAAAATAGATAAAGGAGGTGCTTTACCTATGAAGATGACATTTCAGCCAAAAAAGAGATCCAGAGCTAAAGTTCACGGCTTCAGAGCTCGCATGAGCACAAAGGGCGGACGTAAAGTATTAGCTGCAAGAAGATTAAAAGGAAGAAAACAGTTATCAGCATAAGCTGCAAGACCGCATTTATGTGGTCTTTTCTTCTATCCGGAGAAATATCCGCGCAGGCGGAATCTAATTAAGGAGGATTCGTTTGATCAGATCAGAGTCCTTAAAGAAAAATCAAGATTTTAAAGTTGTATATCAGAACGGAACATCGTACGCAAATCGGCTTCTGGTGATGTACGTGCTGAAGAATCAGCACATGAAGAATCGTCTGGGAATATCAGTAAGCAAAAAAGTAGGGAACAGTGTGGTTCGCCACAGACTCACCAGATTGATCAGAGAAAGCTATCGTCTCAACGAAACAGATTTTGACAGTAACCTTGATATTGTAGTAGTAGTGAGAGCCGCAGCCAAGGGCAAGAGCTTTCACGAGATTGAGAGTGCTTTTCTGCATCTTGCAAGAAAGCATCATATAACAGGGAATGAACATGATAAAGAAATTTCTGATTAAGATGATAAGGCTCTATCAAAAATATATATCGCCGATGAAGAGAACGAAATGTCCTTATATTCCCACATGTTCTCAATATGGTTTGGAAGCAATCGAAAAATATGGCGCATTTAAGGGCAGTCTTCTTGCGGTATGGAGGATATTGCGATGCAATCCTTTTTCCCACGGAGGCTATGACCCTGTGCCATGAATTATTTTGTGACTGTTCAGCCTTTTCCCGGGCAGAGCAGTTATCGGAATTTGTAACTGTTCAGTACCTCCGCAGTTAGTGGACGAAAGAATAGTTACCGGACTTTTACAATTGAATAAGAAGTCTAGGAGGAAATGAATTTGGAACTGTTTTTAGCAACAAAAACCGGAACTCCTATTATCGGACAGATCGCGTCTGTGATGGGATGGATCATGGATGGCATATATAAGATGCTTGACGGCCTGTTCGGAATCCAGAACATTGGTCTTTGTATCATTATCTTCAGTATTCTTATCTTTGCCTTTATGACACCGCTGCAGATCAAGCAGCAGAAATTCTCCAAGTTAAGCGCGATCATGCAGCCTGAGATCCAGAAGATCCAGAAGAAATATCAGGGTAAAAAGGATCAGGCTTCCATGATGAAAATGAACGAAGAAACCCAGGCTGTTTATCAGAAATATGGTGTTTCTCCAACCGGTAGCTGTGTACAGTTAGCCATTCAGATGCCTATTCTGTTTGCTCTGTATCAGGTTATCTACCGGATTCCTGCTTACGTTGGAAGTGTAAAGAACATTTTTACTGGTGTAGTTGACAACCTGCTAGCTGTAAACGGATACACAGATATCCTGCAGCAGTTTATCACAGACCATTCCATGACACGAGTGCGTCTCGTTATGGACAATGCCGGAAATGCTACAAGTAACTCGATTGTTGATTTTCTGTATGCACTTTCTCCTTCCCAGTGGAAAGAGCTGGCACAGATGGATCAGTTTTCAGGATTTTCTGATGCGATCACAAAAGCATCCGGCAATATTTCCAAGATGCAGGGCTTCTGTGGCCTGAATATCGCAGACCAGCCGCTGTACTATATCATGGAATTCTTCAAAAATCATGGTTCTCTGTTACTTGCGATCGTAGCACTTCTGATCCCGGTTCTTGCATGGGCAACTCAGATGCTGAACCTGAAGCTTATGCCACAGGCTGCAACACAGCCGGCAGACGGAAATGATCAGGCCAGCGCAATGGCAAACTCCATGAAAACCATGAACATGGTCATGCCTCTGATGTCTGCATTCTTCTGTTTCACATTCCCGGTTGGTCTTGGTATCTACTGGATCGCCAGTGCTGTCGTTCGAAGTGCCCAGCAGTTTGCGATCAATCGTCATCTTGATAAGATGAACATTGATGATCTGGTTAATGAGAATATGAAGAAGATCGAAGCGAAGCGTGCGAAGGAAGGACTTCCGCCGCAGAAGATCACCAATCAGGCTCATCAGTCCGCCAAGAATATCAATAAACCTGTGATCAATAAGGGTAACAGCGGAAACAACGGTGCTTCAGACAGAACACAGAAGGTTGATACTGCTTATGAGAAGGCAAGAAGTGCAAAACCGGGCAGCATCACAGCTAAAGCAAATCTCGTAAGAGACTTTGATGAGAGAAATAAGAAGAAATAATCAGGAACGGAGGGGTTCGTAATGGAGGATTACATTCAGTTTTCAGCAAAAACAAAGAATGAAGCTATCACAAAAGCGTGTCTTGAGCTTGGAACTTCCAGTGACCAGCTTGATATTCAGGTTATCAGTGAAGGCAGCTCCGGATTCTTCGGAATCGGCAGCAAACCTGCCGTGATCAAAGTTCGCAGAATCGAGCCAGTTTCTGATATGCAGGAAATCGATGAACTGGTAGAGTCCGTGAAACTGGACGCTATCAAAGAAGAGAAGAAATTAGAAAAGCCTTTTACTCCGGATGTAAAGAAAGAATCTGCACCGAAAGCAGCTCCTGCAGAGGAGAAGAAGCCGGTGAAGAAAGAAGCTGTACAGGTGGAGAAGGCATCCGAAGAAGCACCTGCAAAGGCAGCAGCGCCAAAGGAAAGACCTGCAAGGGATTTCCAGGGCAAAGCAAAGCCTGCACGTGAGAAACAGCCAAGAGCTCCAAAGGAGCGTCAGCCGAAGGAAACACGTGAGAGAGCACCGAAGCAGGGCAGACCGATAGAGATCCTCAGCGATCCGGAGAAGATCAGAGAGGTTGAGGAGAGAGCAGTCGTATTTCTTCGTGACGTATTCGGCTCCATGGATCTTGGAGAAGTGGAGATCACATCGAAATACAACACTGCAGACGGTTCTCTGGATGTGGATTTTGAAGGTGAGGATATGGGTATCCTCATCGGAAAAAGAGGCCAGACACTGGATTCTCTTCAGTATCTGACAAGCCTTGTGGTAAACAAAGGCGAGTCTACCTACATTCGTGTAAAACTCGATACCGAGGACTACAGACACCGTCGTAAGGAAACTCTGGAGAACCTTGCAAGAGGAATCGCCTTCAAGGTAAAGAAAACCAGAAAACCGGTAGTTCTGGAACCGATGAATCCGTACGAAAGAAGGATCATCCATGCATCTCTGCAGGGCAACCGCTATGTAGAGACAGTCAGTGAGGGAGAAGAACCTTACAGACATGTAGTAGTAAAACTGAAACGCAATAATTGATGATCCACCGGTAAAGCTATAAGCCGTATCCCGGAGCGTAAGCTCCGTGGGTACGGCTTTTTTGTATGGAACTGAAAATTAAAAATTATCATTGCAATCTCCGTAACAATTCTTTATAATCATTGAAGAGCAAATAACAAAAAGATATTTCTGCAGCGGACATCCGGAATGCAGAGATTAGAGCGTATTTGAAAAATCATTCCCGCAATCTGCACGCCCCACTTTGCGGTATATTTTGCCCGAATTCAGTTGCCGTAGCCCGCTACGGCGCCTTCATCCGGACAAAATCTCCCACAAATTGTGACGCACATCTTGCAGAAAGCCTTTTTCAAACACGCTCTAGCATTATAAATATGGAAACTGACAGAAGATGTTATTCTAGGTGAAAGCGTGAATAACACGTGTTTTTTGCGTGTAAAAAGCTTTTCCGGAGTAACATTTTTGCGTTTAACCGGATGCTTTTATCCGAATGCTTTTATCCGTTTGACAAAGGAGAGTGAAAAATGGAAGAGACAACGATTGCTGCGATTTCCACAGCCATGAGCGCATCGGGAATCGGGATCGTCAGGATCAGTGGCCCGGAGGCTTTTGAGATCGCATCCGGAGTATACCGTTCCAAGGGTGGAAAAAAATCTTTGAAAAACGTCCCAAGCCACACCATCCATTATGGATATATTTATGATAACGAAGAAATGGTAGACGAAGTGCTGGTCATGGCCATGCGCGGACCACGGACATACACAGGAGAAGATACCATAGAAATCGACTGCCACGGCGGCGTTTTAGCCATGAAAAAGGTACTGGAAACTGTGCTGAAAAACGGAGCCATTATTGCCGAGCCGGGAGAATTTACCAAGCGTGCATTCCTCAATGGAAGGATCGATCTTTCCCAGGCGGAGGCCGTTATGGACGTGATACAGTCCAAAAATGAGTACTCATTAAAGAATTCTGTAGGACAATTAAAAGGTTCAGTCCGAAAAACTGTACAGCAGATCAGAGAAAAACTACTGTACCATATAGCGTACATTGAATCGGCATTAGACGATCCGGAGCACTATGATCTGACAGGATATTCTGAAGAATTAGAGCAGATCGTAGCAGAAGAAAAAGAAAAAATACAGAACCTGTTAAAAACAGCCGGAGACGGAAAGATCATACAGGAAGGTATCCGGACCGTGATCCTGGGCAAGCCGAACGCAGGGAAATCTTCTCTGCTGAACCTGCTTCTGGGAGAGGACAGAGCCATCGTGACCGATATCGCAGGAACCACCAGAGACGTACTGGAAGAGTATATCAACCTGCATGGGATCACATTAAAGATCGCTGACACAGCCGGAATCCGCCAGACAGAAGACATCGTAGAGAAAATCGGCGTATCCAAAGCCAAGGAAATGGCAGCAGACGCAGACTTGATCCTCTATGTCGTAGATTCCTCCGTACCGTTAGATGAAAACGACGAAGAAATCATAAAAATTTTGCAAGAGAAAAAGACAATTGTCCTCTACAGCAAGACAGACCTTGAATCTGCTATAGATATAGAGGATTTAAAGAGCAGAATAAACCAGCCGGTGATCCCAATCTCCGCAAAAGAAGAAACCGGGATCACAGACCTGGAAGAAAAAATCCGGGAAATGTTCTTCAGCGGGGAGATTGATTTCAATGATGAAGTCTACATCACCAATGAACGCCACAGACAGGAGCTTTTAAAAGCACAGGAAAGTCTTTCTCTGGTAGAAAATAGCATAGAAAGCGGAATGCCGGAGGATTTTTATTCCATAGACCTGACAGATGCATACGAAAGTCTGGGACGGATTCTGGGAGAATCACTTGGGGAAGACCTTGTTAATGAGATATTTTCTAAATTTTGTATGGGGAAATAATAACCGCATGGGCTGCGGAGGCCCCGGCCGAATGGCCGCATGGATTGCGGAATCTCGGCCGTATATGCCGCATGGATTGCGGAACTCCGGTCGTATAACCGTATAGATTGCGGCTACCTGTTGTATGCCACATGGACTGCGGAAGCCCGCAGAGGGTAGATCACATTGGAATGTGAGAAAACCGCAAAGGGGCACAAGGCCGCGCCCCTCTGCACACCCCTGGGCCTTTTTTATATAGTGCAGCGATTGTGGAATGCTGAAAGAAACTAACTTGTGCCTGTATGCTTCTGTATCGGTAATTCAACACTGAGCCGAAATGTATCAAACGGAACTTTGTATATTTCTGTAGGATATATTGTTGCATAATATAGATTGCGGAGACCCGGCCGTATATACCGCATAGATTGAGGAACTCCGGCTGTATATGCCGCATGGATTGCGGAACATCGGCCGTATATGCCGCATAGGCTGCGGCCTCCGGCTGTATGGCACATAGGCTGCGGCCCCGCAGAGGGTAGATCACATTGGAATGTGAGAAAACCGCAAAGGGGCACAAGGCCGCGCCCCTCTGCACACCCCTGGGCCTTTTTTATATAGTGCGGCGATTGTGGAATGCTGAAAGATGCTAACTTGTACCTGTATGCTTCTGTACTGGCAATTCAACACTGAGCCGAAATATGGCAGACGGAAGCAGGAATAACCCCGCAGACGTGCACCGCACGTCGAGAACCTCGTTACAGTTCCATCACAACAATCGGCACAACGTTTCACATCCAATACCGAAGCATACAGACAAAAGTCAACACCGTACCCCACACCACAACCCAAGAACTCCTAAAAAAAAGCCCGAGGGGTGTGCAGAGGGGCCGTGGCTTTACGGCCCCTTTGCGGTTTTCCACAGCTTCCCAAAGCAAAAAAACCAGGCCCTCTGCCAAGAAAGTAAAAATAAAACCAAAAACCAACCACACAATAAACAAAGAAAAAGAAAATCACAAAGAAAAATAAAGAAAAAGAATAAGAGAAAGAATAAGAGAAAAAATAAAGGAGAAAAAGCATGAAAAATCTGGAACAGTTTTTCGACATCATAGTAGTAGGCGCCGGCCACGCAGGCTGCGAAGCATCACTGGCATGCGCCCGCTTAGGGCTCAACACAGTCATGTTCACAGTCAGCGTAGACAGCATCGCCCTTATGCCCTGCAACCCCAATGTAGGCGGCAGCTCCAAAGGCCATCTCGTCCGTGAGCTGGATGCTCTCGGTGGGGAAATGGGTAAAAACATAGACAAAACCTTCATCCAGTCCAAAATGCTCAACCAGTCCAAAGGCCCTGCAGTCCATTCCCTTCGTGCACAGGCCGATAAACAGGCCTACAGCACAGAAATGAGAAAGACACTGGAAAATACAGAGAACTTAACCATCCGCCAGGGTGAAGTGACCGAGCTTCTGGTAGAAGACGGGCACATCACCGGTGTAAAAACCTTCTCAGGAGCCACCTACCACGCAAAAGCTGTAGTCCTCTGTACAGGAACCTACCTCAAGGCCCGCTGCATTTACGGCGACGTCAGCAACTATACAGGACCGAACGGCCTTCAGGCAGCCAATTACCTTACGGATTCCCTGAAAAAGCTGGGGATCGAAATGTTCCGCTTCAAAACAGGAACTCCGGCCAGAATCGCCGGAAACACCATTGATTATTCTAAGATGGAAGAGCAGTTCGGAGATGAAAGAGTCGTACCGTTCTCTTTTTCCACAGACCCGGAATCTGTACAGATCGAGCAGAAATCCTGCTGGCTGACCTATACAAACGAAAAAACACACGAGATCATCCGTGCAAATCTGGACAGATCCCCCCTTTATTCCGGAATGATCGAAGGAACCGGACCACGTTACTGTCCGTCTATCGAAGATAAAGTCGTTCGTTTTGCAGACAAAAAACGCCATCAGGTATTTATCGAACCGGAAGGTCTTTACACAAATGAAATGTACATCGGCGGAATGTCCAGCTCCCTGCCGGAGGATGTTCAGTACGAGATGTACCATTCCGTACCGGGTCTGGAGAACGCCAGGATTGTAAAAAATGCTTACGCTATTGAGTATGACTGCATCAATCCGCGCCAGCTCTATCCCACACTGGAATTCAAAAAGATCAAGGGCCTTTTCAGCGGCGGACAGTTTAACGGAAGCTCCGGATATGAGGAAGCAGCCGCTCAGGGCCTTATAGCGGGAATTAATGCAGCTATGGAGGTAAAAGGCCGGGAACAGCTGATTTTGGACCGCTCAGAGGCATATATTGGCGTTCTCATCGATGATCTGGTAACAAAGGAGAACCATGAGCCGTACCGAATGATGACAAGCCGTGCTGAGTACCGTCTGCTCCTCCGCCAGGACAACGCAGATCTTCGTCTTCGCAAAAAAGGCTGGGAGGTCGGCCTGATCGATGATGAGACATACCATAAATTACAGGAAAAAGAGCGCCGGATCCAGGAAGAGATCGAGAGAGTGGAACATGCAACCGTAGGTGGTTCTGCAGAGGTACAGAGCCTTCTGGAATCTCTGAACAGTACCCTTCTGAAATCCGGAACCACCATTGCAGAGCTGATCCGTCGGCCGGAGCTTAACTATAAGGTGCTTGCACCCATCGATAAAGAAAGACCGGAGCTTCCGGAAGATGTATGTGAGCAGGTAGAGATCAACATCAAATATGATGGCTACATCCGCCGCCAGATGAAGCAGGTAGAGCAGTTTAAGAAACTGGAGCAGAAAAAGCTTCCGGAAGACATTGATTACGAAGATGTAGGAAGCCTCCGCATTGAGGCACGCCAGAAGCTGGAAGCCTACAGACCGGTGTCCATCGGTCAGGCGTCCCGTATCTCCGGTGTATCCCCGGCTGACATTTCCGTGCTTCTTGTATATCTGGAAAGCAGATCCGGACATAAACACGGATAATACAAAGAATAACAATAAAACACAGAAAATAAGAGAGGAAGCTGCATGTACAATTTAGAAATCCTGGAAAAAGGCTGCGAGGAGCTTGGGATCACACTCAGTGACACGCAGAAAAATCAGTTTATCCGATTCTACGAATATCTTGTAGAAAAAAACAAAGTCATGAACCTCACCGGTATCACAGAATTTGACGAGGTTCTCGTGAAACATTTCCTGGACAGCCTCTGCTGCGTCAAGGCTGTAGATATGGGTAAGATAAAAACCGTTATGGACATCGGAACCGGCGCCGGATTCCCGGGTGTTCCCCTGAAGATTGCCTTCCCGGAGGTGGAAGCCTGCCTTCTGGACTCCCTCAATAAAAGAGTAAAATTCCTGGAAGAAACCTTTGCGCTCCTGGGCCTGGAGGGGATTTCCGCCATTCACGGAAGAGCTGAAGAATATGCAAAAAACAAAGCCTACAGAGAAAAATATGATCTCTGCGTATCCAGAGCAGTATCCGGACTGGCAACCCTGTCTGAATACTGTCTCCCGTATGTAAAAGTCGGAGGGCTTTTTGTCTCCTATAAATCCGGTTCTGTAAAGGAAGAAGCAGAAGCAGCAGAGAAAGCAGTAAAGATCCTTGGTGGAAAGATCAGGGATATTCAGTACTTTGACCTTCCGGGATCCGAGATCGGCCGCTCCCTGGTCATTATCGAGAAGGTAAAGAATACCCCGGGCAAATATCCGAGAAAAGCCGGAACACCGCTCAGAGAGCCACTGGCATAAGATACCTCCTGTCGAACAAAGTCAAAATCTGTCCGACAGGAGATTTTTTTGTCCGGGAGTTTCACAAAATTATCACAAATTTATCCTACTTTTATCACAAATTACTTTTACACTATAATCCGATAGAGATGCCCCTGGATTCCCCCATTCTCTGTTTCATCCAGGGGCATTTTCTATTGGTGTTGAAAAGACGCCAGAGTCAAGGGCTTCAGTTTCAGGACCTTTTGCCTCTGGCATCTTATAAAATGGGAAATCGATAATTAAAAAAAGTATTTCCCTGAGAATAAAAGGAGGAGAGTAAAGTGATCGAAGTAAGTAATCTGGTCAAAAAGTATGGCGATCATACTGCAGTTGACCATCTTTCCTTTCAGATCGAAAAGGGGAAAATTTACGGATTCCTGGGCCCCAACGGTGCAGGAAAATCAACAACTATGAACATGATCACAGGATACATTGCTTCCACAGAAGGAAAAGTGATGATCGATGGTCATGATATTCTGGAGGAACCGGAGGCAGCCAAGAAATGTATCGGCTATCTGCCGGAAATGCCGCCGCTCTATTTTGATATGACTGTTCTTGAGTACATGAAATTTGCGGCTGATCTGAAAAAAATCCCAAGAAACCAAAAAGACAAGCAGATAAAAGAAGTCATGGATATGGTAAAGATCACAGACATGAAAGACCGTCTGATCAAAAACCTTTCCAAAGGTTATCGCCAGAGGGTGGGCCTTGCACAGGCAATCCTGGGATATCCGGAGGTGATCATCCTGGATGAGCCGACAGTAGGACTTGACCCGAAGCAGATCATCGAGATCCGTGACCTGATCAAAGGCCTGAAGCAGAAGCACACGGTTATCCTAAGCTCCCATATCCTTTCCGAGGTAAGAGCAGTGTGTGATTATGTTCTGATCATTTCCCATGGAAAGCTGGTAGCCAGCGATACACCGGATAATCTGGAACGTCTGGCAGCAGGCTCTAACAGCCTCCTTATGAAGGTAAAAGGCGAGAAAGACACGATTCGAAAAGCTCTGGAAACGATCGAAGGCGTAACCGGAGTGGAAATGTCCTATGACAGCGATGAAAAATTGTGGAAAACAAAACTTTCCATTCAGGAAAATGTGGATATCCGTGAAAAAGTCTTCTACGCTATGGCAAAAGCGAACTGTCCGATCTACGAGATGCAGGTTAAGAGAGTTTCCCTTGAGGATGTATTCCTTGAGCTTACCGAAGGAGAGAAAAAATCCGCCGGAAAACCGGAAAGCTCACAGTGGAAACCGGTAGAAGACAGATCATCGGAAGAAGAAAAAACTCAGGAAGAAAAAAACGGGGAACCAGAGAAGGCTTCTGATGAGAAAGAGGGGAATCAGTCATGACAGCGATTTTTAAAAGAGAACTGAAAAGCTATCTGACCTCCATGGTTGGATATCTCTTCATATTTTTTGTCCTGGTGCTGACCGGAATTTATTTTTCCGCATATCAGCTTTCAGGCGGCTATTCAAAATTTGAAACTACCTTAAGCGCACTGACCTTTGTGTTCCTGATCGGTGTGCCGATCCTTTCCATGCGTGTACTTGCAGAAGAGCGCAAGCAGAAAACGGATCAGCTTCTTCTGACCGCACCGGTATCTGTATGGGATATCGTATTTGGAAAATATCTTGCACTGGTAGCTGTGTTTGCCATTCCGGTCGTGATCATGTGCGTTTATCCTCTGATCATGAGTAAGTTCGGAACGATTTCCTATGCTTCCGCATACACCGGGATCCTGGGATTTTTCCTTCTGGGATGCGCAAATCTGGCAATCGGTGTATTTATGTCAGCACTTACAGAAAGCCAGGTAATTGCAGCAGTACTTACGTTTGTATTCCTGTTCGCCTTCTATATGATGAACGGAATTTCCTCATTCTTTTCACAGACCTCCATGTCAACTGCAGTGGCATTCGGACTTCTGATCGTGGCGATCGCGATCATCATTTATACCATGATCAAAAATGTCCTGATCTCTGTAGTGATCGGAGCTGTGGGAGAGATTGCCCTTGTGATCGTATACGTTGTAAAATCCAGTATTTTCCAGGGTGGTATCCAGAAGGTACTGAACGTATTTAACCTGAGCGGACATTATGATAATTTTACAAAAGGCGTGTTTGACGTGACAGGAATCGTTTATTTTATTTCTGTTATTGCGATCTGCCTGTTCCTTACCATGCAGTCCATTCAGAAGAGACGCTGGAACTAGGGGGTGAATGGAAATGAAATTCAGTGAGAAATTTAAGAAAAATAAAGGCGAGGCAGCCGTACCGGAGACCGCACAGGACTCCGGCAAAAAGAAACATAAACCGGATCCGAAAAAGCTGGTAGGCACCATCAGCAAAAAACATATCAAAAATGGTTCCTACAGCATGGCTATGGCAGCAGTCTTTATCGTGATCGTGGTTGTGATCAATATGATCGTCGGTGCGATCCCATCCAAATATTCACAGCTGGATGTAAGCTCATC
The DNA here is from genome assembly GCF_023669475.1 of Blautia sp. MB18-30. NCBI lineage: Bacteria > Bacillati > Bacillota > Clostridia > Lachnospirales > Lachnospiraceae > Blautia > Blautia sp. MB18-30. The sequence continues at coordinate 20,211 of NZ_JAMOYY010000013.1, forward strand.
CAAGCTTTACACCATCGGTGATGAAACAAAGAAGGTACTGAAGGCACTGGATAAGGATGTTACCATTTATCAGATCGCGGCAAGCGGTTCTGAGGACGACACGATCTCCAATCTGCTTTCACGTTATAAAGATGAGTCTAAGCATATTAAAGTTGAGGTGAAAGACCCTGTTGTAAATCCGAAATTTGCATCGGAATATACAACCGATGATCTTGCGTCAAACAGCCTGATCGTAGTCTGCGGCGACAGAAACAAGGTTATCAATTACAACGATATGTATTCCTCTTCAGTAGACTATAATACCTGGCAGCAGACTACTACCGGATTTGATGGAGAAGGACAGATCACAAGTGCGATCGGTTATGTAACATCCGAGGATCTTCCGATCATGTACACCTTATCCGGACACGGAGAAAAAGATCTGGATTCCAGCTTTAAAGAAGATATCCAGAAAGCAAACATTGATATTAAGGAGCTGAACCTTCTCACAGAGGGAAAGGTTCCGGATGATGCAGACTGCCTGATGATCGTATCTCCGACCAGCGATATTTCCGAGGAAGAAAAAACAGAGCTCCTGGATTATCTGGAGGCAGGCGGAAAAGCTATGATCTTCTCGGATTATACACAGGATGATCTGCCGAACTTTGATGCGGTTCTTGAAAACTATGGTGTAAAGTGTGCAGAGGGAATCGTATTTGAGGGTGATAATCAGCATTATGGAATGCAGATGCCATATTATCTTGTACCAACAGTCAACAGCACAGATGCAAGCTCTGAGACAGCTTCTGCAGGCTCCTACGTACTGGCACCGTATGCGCAGGGCATTCAGAAAACAGATGATGTAAGAGATACCGTAACCATCGACAGTATCCTGACAACCTCTGACAAGGCTTACTCCAAAACAAATATGCAGAGCAGCAATATCGAAAAGGAAGACGGAGATGTAGACGGACCGTTTGATCTTGGTGTTGCCATCACTGAGAAACTGGATGATGATAAGGAAACACAGATCGTTTACTACTCCACAGCAAATCTGATGGAGAGCCAGATAAACCAGATGGTATCCGGCGGAAATGAAAAGCTCCTTCTGGAGTCCTTAAACTGGATGACCAGCACAGACGACAGTAATTCCGTTTCTATTCCATCCAAGAGCCTTGAGTCCACAAGCCTGACAGTAACCGATTATGATGCAGCCTTCTGGAAGATTTGTACCATTGGTCTGATCCCGGGAGTATTCCTTGTTGCAGGATTCTTGATCTGGCTTAAGAGGAGAAAAGCATAATGAAAAAATCGACCAAACTTGTTTCAGCAGTTGTTGTTCTGGCAGTTCTCGGCGGCGTTTATGTGGGACTGAACACCTACGTATCCAAAGAAGAAAAGACAGAGAGCAGCGAAGAGGAAAGCAAAACAGAAGTGTTTTCCGTGAAAACGGATGACATTAAATCCCTGGAATTTATCGTAGACAAGAAGGAAGTGACCTTTGAGAAAAAAGATGATTCCTGGGTGAAAAAGGATGAGACTGCTTTTCCTGTAAATCAGACAACTCTGGATTCCGCAGCTTCCGCCATCGAAACGGTGGAAGCAGACAGAGTCCTGGAGGATGTGGAGGATCTTACGGAATACGGACTGGATTCTCCATCTAACACAGTAACCGTTGATACCGCTGATGGGACAACGAAGCTCAACATCGGAGATGAGAATACGTCTACGAATCAGTATTACATTTCCAAGGATGATGATGACAGCACGGTATATGTAGTGGCAGCGGACACAGTGTCTCCGTTTATGGATTCCCTTTACGATTATGCACAGGGAGAAGATTTCCCAACAATTGATTCTTCCACAGTGAAAAAGGTTCAGGTCAGCGAGGATAAAGATTCCTATGTCCTAGAAGAAAATTCCGACGGAGCTACCTGGAATGTTTCCGGTGACGGAAGCAGCGATAAAGAGTCTGCCGATACAACGGCAGCAGGAAACGTAACCTCCGGACTTGGAAGCTTTGCATTTGACCAGTTTGTAAACTACAATGCAGAGGATCTTTCCCAGTATGGCCTTGATAAGCCCTATGCGACGATTACAGTGGATTATAAGGAAGAGGTGAAGGATGACAGCACAGACAGTACAGAATCCGGAGAAAACGATTCTACGGCCTCTGAGAGCGATTCTGAGAGCAGTGACACTACTGACACGGACAGCAGCTCAGAAGATGCAGACAGCAAGACAACCACAGTGGATAAACAGCTTGTCATTTACGTTGGTGATGAGGCAGGAGATGGCAGCAGATATGTAACGGTAGATAACAAACAGATCTATACAATGTCAACGGATACATTGAGTGCAGTTATTGACAAGACGCCGTCAGATCTCTGGTCACTGATCGTCAATTATCTGTCTGTAAAAAATCTGGATCAGCTCCAGGTTACTTACGGTGAAACAACAAGTACTGTAAATGTTTCACGTGAAACATCCACAGATGATGACGGAAACGAAAAAGAAACAACAACCTATCAGCTGGATGGTAAGGAAATAGAAAGTACAACCTTTACCACCTTCTACAACAAGCTGATAAACATGGCAGGACAGAAGAGACTGACAGACGCTTATACACCGGCTGCAGATCCGGAGATGACCGCTGTATTCACAGACTCTGACAAGAACCAGACAACCGTTACCTTCTACACATATGACACAAACTATTATGCAGCTGTCGTTGGAGACAAGGTATTTCTTGTAAACAAAATGACAGTAAAAGAAATGTTCAATGCATATGAAACCATGGTAAACGGTGAAACAGAGACAGAAGCCACAGCAACACCAACAGCTGAGGCGGAAAAATAAAATATTAAGAAAATAAATAAAAACACCTCGGAGATCCGCAAACAATAAGGTGATCTCCGAATATCCGCTTGATGATCAGATATTCGGAGACACCACACAGATCAGGATTTTCCGGGGTGTTTTTATGTTGCTGTTATTTTACGGTCCTTACAGATGAATAAGGTCCGTATATTTTTTTACCGTTTGTGATGCGGTATGCACGGATACAGTATTTGGTTGCGGTGCCTGGCTTTTTATCGGTGTAGGTTGTATTTTTTGTATTGCCGATAGCTTTCCAGGTTTTACCCTGAAGACGGTAAATGGTGTAGCATAGGTGATGATTCCGTCTGTTTTTGCGGTCAGTGGATTAGATGCATACCAGGTTGCTTTTTCATTGAAAACCGCAGGCTTGCAGTCAGAAAGAGCTCCGGTTTGTGAGTAGATCTGAGAAGTCATATTGCCGCTTCTTCTGAATCTGACAGGAGTGTTTCTGAACTGAAATCTGCTGCATAGGTCAGGCACGGTGTACTGGCAATCATGGCAGCGGAGATCATAAGGGATAGCAGTTGGGTTGTTCTCTTTTTCATAGATTTCCTCCTTATGTATGCGTGAATTTTTGGTTGCAGGTAAGTCTCTTATGTATGCGTGAATTTTTATGTTGCAGGTAAGTCTCTTATGCATGTGTAGATTTTATGTTGCAGGTAAGTCACTGTAATTGTCGCGGCTTGATTTGCGTAACTGTGCAGGGATTTACCTGATCAGATCTAACCAAATGCGGATGCTTTTATCCGCTTGATTTTCTGTAGCTGCTATAATTATAATGTGGAGAATTGACGAGGACAATATAAAAAAACTGTACAGAAGCTCATCTGAGCAACTGTACAGTTTTAATTTTTCTATATCTAACAGAAGGTTCGGGGGAGCTTCTGTCAGTAACTAAGTATTATGCAAGACCTCTTTCTTCCAGCCAGTCGAAGAGAACAACTTTTTCTGCTTTCTTTCTCTTGGTCATGTGATTGAACTGAAGGATCGTCAGGATCGTGAAGATCACTAACAGTGCAACCATTACAATAATGGAAGTGGTAATGCTCCGGCCACCGCTGATCGTTGCACGGAATGCATTGACCGTGTAAGTAAACGGAACGTATGCATGGATCTTTGCAACGAATGAAGGTGAAACCTCAACCGGATAAGTTCCGGCAGATCCTGCAAGCTGAACGACCATGAATACCAGCATCAGGAAGCTTCCTACTTTACCAAGAGTAATGTTGAAGAAGTACATGATAGAGGTAAAGGTCATTGATGTCAGGCAGGCGAAGAGTACGGTTTTGCCCATCTCTGCAGGTGTGAATCCGTTAAATGCACGTAACAGCAGGATCAGGCAGATTCCCTGGAGGATCGCTACCGGATAAAGGACGGAAGCCTTGCTTGCCCACCATGCGAAACCGGATTTCAGTTTGCCCTTATACTGAGCCAGAGGATACATCAGGCAGAATGCCAGTGCGCCGACCCAGAGGCCTACAGACATCATGTAAGGTGCCATTGCGTGTCCGTTATTCGGGACATCGGTAAGTTTTGTTTCGTCGTTTACAACAGGAGTTGCGAACATTTTGATCGTTTCATCACTTGCTGAATTGTCTTTTACAGTGGTAGCTCCATCGCTGAGGCTTGTGGTCAGTGTCTTGGAACCGTCTTTCAGTTCTTTCATACCGCTTCCAAGCTTCTTGGAGCCATCATACAGCTGAGAGGAACCGCTCTGGATCTGGGCAGCGCCATCTGCAAGCTGTTTTGCACCATTGTTAAGTGTGCTGTTGTTGCTTACAAGCTTCTCGGTACCGCTGAGAAGTGTTGAGGTACCGTTTGCTAATGTCTTAGTACCGTTTGCAAGAGTAGTAGCACCGCTGGAAAGAGTTTTGGCTCCTGTTGAGAGCTTTTTGGTACCGTCTGTAAGAGCGGAGCTGTTTTCGGAAAGCTTTGCAACACCATCGGTGTAGGTTGTGATTCCGGTTGTCAGTGTTCCGGAACCATCGGCTAATGCTTTTGTTCCATCTGCAAGAGTAGCAGCACCGCTGGAAAGAGCCTTGGCTCCTGTTGCCAGTTTCTTGGTGCCGTCTGTAAGAGCAGCACTGTTTTCGGAAAGCTTTGCAATACCATCGGTGTAAGTTGTGATTCCATCTGTCAGTGCCTTAGAACCATCTGCCAGCTGACCTGCACCGGATTTGATATCCGGAAGTGCGTCAGTGATCTGTTTGCCGGCTGTTTTCAGATTCTTTGCACCGTCGTTGAGCTGCTTATCATAAGAGGTCAGTTGGTCAAATCCATCGTTCAGAGCTTTGATTCCTGCTGCTGCAGCCGGGAAGGCTTCGACTGTGCCGTCTTCCAGAGACTGAAGTCCTGCGGAAACATTCTTAGTTCCTGTGTTTACAGCCTGTGCCCCCTGATACAGCTGGGTAACACCTGCAGAAAGCTGAGCGATCAGATCTGTAGGAAGCTGACTTGTAGCTGCAGATAACTGCTCTGAACCTGCGCTCATGGTTGTTGCACCTGCACTCATCTGGTTTGCACCATCTGTCATGGTTGTTGCACCCTCAGAAAGTGTGCCGGCACCCTGAGTCAGTCCTCCGGAGATCTGAGTCAGTCCGGAAGCTGCTTCGTTAAGCTTGGAAGCAACAGCATTCAGATTTTCCTGAGTAGAAGAGAGCTGACCGGATACACCAGCTGCAAGCTGTGAAACCTGATCAGAATAGCTGCTCATGTAAGAACCGTCCACGCCAGTCATTCCACCGGCTACGCTGTTTAAAGCGTTGATCACATCATTCAGAGCTGCTGCGGAAATGGTTCCGTCCTCAGAAGCGGTTGCCTGAATCGCCTGAAGCTGTGCTGCTAAATCGGTCATTGTCTGTCCGGCAGTACCGATCTTGGTATTTGCATCAGTAAGTGCTTCCGTTGTCTGCTGTCCGTATCCTGTAAGGATGCTGCTGACCTGATCACCTACCTGTGAGAACTGTGTGCCTGCATTCTGGAGAGCAGGGATCAGACTGTCTGTGATACTGCTGCTGGTCTGACTTGTGATGCCTGCGGCCTGAGTGATATATCCGGCTGCGTTGTTGATTCCGTCTGCGGCATTGTTCATACCAGCTGCAGCACTGTTCATACCAGCTGCGGCTGTGTCCATACCATCCTTTGCGGAAGTAAGGCCGGCTGCAAGCTTGTTGATGGATTCCTGTGTTGTTCCCTCTTTCAGAGCAGAAACCTTATCGTTCAGGGCTTTCAGTCCGTTTTCCAGCTGCTGTGTTCCGGATATCAGTGACTGTGAGTCATCGGTTCCTTTGGTAACACCGGTATTCAGCTGAGAGATACCATTGGAAACTGTTGTGAGTCCGTCTTCAAGTTTTGCAAGCTCTTTGGCACCGGCTGCGAGTTTGCCAGCACCAGCCACATAGGTGGTAGTTCCATCTGCAAGAGTGTCAGCACCAGCTACATACTGTGTTGCTCCGTCGGAAAGAGTATCAATACCTGCACTTAATGCATTTGCACCGGATTCCAGGCTGCTTGCGCCAGATTTCAGTGTATCAGAATTTTTATTAAGCTCATCCACACCAGCGGTGTACTGCTGAACACCTTCATCCAGAGTATCTACACCGGTTGTCAGCTCCGGAACCTTTTCTGTCAGAGCCGCAACGCCGCTGTTCAGCTGGTTTGCACCGGATTCCAGGCTGCTTGCACCGGATTTCAGTGCATCAGAATTTTTATTAAGCTCATCCACACCAGCGGTGTATTGCTGAACACCTTTATCCAGAGTATCCACACCGGTTGTCAGCTCCGGAACCTTTTCTGTGAGGGTTGCAACGCCGCTGTTCAGCTGATCTGCACCATCGTCCAGGCTCTTTGCACCATCGTTAACCTTTGCAACACCATCGGTGTAGGTCTTAAGACCTTCGGTGAGACTGTCAGCACCACTTACGAAAGTAAGAGTACTGGTGGAAAGCTTCTTAAGGTTTTTGGTAATTGTTTTGTTACCATCAGCTGCTGTATTCAGTCCGTCTTCGATCTTTCCGGATCCGTCTGCAGCTTCCTGCATTCCGTCACCTGCTTCTGAGATAGAATCAAAAACGGTTTCTGTATAGGTTTCCGTAACCTTGGAAGCAATGTTATCACGAAGCTTCAGCATTGCTGTTTCACTGAGCTTGGAGGCGATATAGTTGGTTCCAGGGTTTGTCTCATAGGATAGCTCCATTTGCTTTGGATCGTTGTCCATTACAGTGGCTGCGTTTGCGGAGAAATTTTCCGGAATTTTGATAACCATGTAATAGGTTCCATTGGCCAGACCGTCCTCTGCTGTCTTGCTGTCTACAATGTTAAATGCCATTGAGTCGTTGTCCTTCAGCTCATCCGTCATGTCCTTACCTATGCTTAAGGTCTTGCCATTATACTCGACAGGTTTGTCTTCGTTTACCACGGCCACTGGCAGGCTGTCTACGTTTCCGTAAGGATCCCACATGGATTTCAGAAACAGACCTGCATAGATGATCGGGATTACGATAATGGCGATTACGACGATAAGCATGAGCTTGTTACGAAGTAAGCTTTTCCATTCGTTTTTGATCATATTACCTATCCCTTTCTTATTAAATTGTATTATCAAACATAGTTGATTAATCAAACTTTATTCCAGTAATGGCGACGAGATCTATTAATCATATTAAAATCTATTAATAGCTTTATATTCCATTATCAAACAAAGTGTTGATTTTCTTTACGTGATGTATTATACTAAACACATACCACAGATACAACCATTAAATCTTTACTGAATGTATATTAATAGACGGAAATGATGGAAGTGTCTATTACAGATAAAAAACTGCATAATAGACAAAAAGTACGTTATTTACTTTGAATTTATGTGCAGTTGGTAATATTAAATGCAGACAGGATTCCTATGTTTCAACACAAATATGCAGCAGATATCTGGTATCGTGTAGGTCGGCGTCGTTAACAATTTTGATCTTGTCAATTCTTAACAACAGCAGATATCTGGTATCATACAGATCGGCGTAGAGAAAGCGAATGCTTTTATTCGTTTGAAGGATGCATTATGCATTGTATGACAGTTGCAGAGTATCGTAAGTAACAGGTGATTGAGGCGGAGGAAACGTGCTTGCTTTTTTGAATTGCAGGGGGAATTAAGATGGCGGAAAAAGTTGACAGAAGAGTACGTAAGACCAAGGCACAGTTGCGAGCGGGGCTTGCCCGTCTTATGCAGAAGAAGAGTATTAAGGAAATTACGGTAAAGGAACTGGTGGAAGAAGTTGATATCAACCGCTCCACATTTTATCTTCACTATACAGATATCTATCAGATGCTGGAATCCATAGAGGCTGAATTGATGGAGGAAATCACGCATCTGGTGGCAGACTATCCTCTGGATCCTCTTAATAATAAGGAGAGCTCGTATCCTTTTATTGAGCAGATATTTACGATCCTGGATCATAATAAGGATATTTGTATCGCACTTCTTGGAAAGAATGGAGATATGGCTTTTGTGAATCGTATAGAAAAACTGATCGCAGATACAGTGCTGCATCGCTTGTCAATTCGTCTTCCGAAAGACAACCGTGACATTGAGTATGCGTATGCGTTTTGTCTGAATGGATGCGTGGGAATGATCAAGACATGGCTGTCTTCTGAGAATCAGGAGAGTACACAGCATATGGCAGAGCTGACGCATAAGCTGATCGATAATACAACACACATGTATCTGGAGCAGGCACTTAGATAAGAGAAATGTCCGGATGCATGCTGTGAGTCTGGTAAAAAATAAAGAGTATTGTTTCACGTTTGTTTGAGGGAAAACTCATGTTTCACGTGAAACAGTACTCTTTTTTTATTGGCTTTTTGTTGGTTTATAGCATTTCCACAAATTACTGTATGGAGCTCAATGGCTCCGAATATGAACAATGTACTTTTGATGCGTTGATTTCCAAAATTACTATAGATAAATTTTGTTTTTGATGCCGGATCATAAGTTGTTTTTACAGGAAAATAGCTACCTGTTCCAGGAAATGTTCCGGATCTTCCAGATGAGGAAGATGTCTGGTTTCCGGGATCACAGCGGTTTCAATGGAAGAATTCAGCTTCTGATATTCCTCTGCGATAAGAGAAGCGGAAGCTTCTTTTTCTCCGGAAATAATATAGATGCATGCATCGGAAGATTCTACGGCATTATTAATGTTGATATTCAGGTATTTGCCAATGTAGCTGGAATACAGATATTTGGCGTTGGAACCGCCCTTGTGAGCGGATTCATAATAGGTGTCTACCAGTGTATCTGTTACATGGAAGGGATTGTAGAACAGCTTTTCCATAAACAGACTGCTGATGGATTCGCGGGAAGCTACCATATGATAGATCAGAGTTCCGAAAATCGGAAGCTCGATAAAATACTTAAAGAGCTTGTTGTCTTTACAAGGTGCCTGCTTCAGGGAACTGAAGCTTGGTGGATTGACCAGCATGATCTTGCGGAAATGGTCGGAATTGTTACGGTAAGCCATGATCGCAAAAGAACCTGAGAAACCACTGGCAATAACATCGGTTTCCTCACGAATCACATTCTTGGCAAAATCACAGAGTAACTGAGCAAATACAAAATTGGTATAAGTAATATCCGGTTTTTCAGAACGTCCACATCCAAGAAGATCAATGGTGTAAACGGTATGTTCGGTTGCGAGCTGCTTCTCTATGGCATTCCATTCATAACCGGAAGCACCTGGCATGATGTCATGAATAAGAAGAATAGGGGTGCCATGTCCCTGTTTTGTATAAAAAATCTTTCCAAAACGCCAGTCATAGGTTTTACTGTGTGGCTGTTCCAGCATATCTTTAAGCTGAGATGTGGCATCTATGAAACGGTTAGCAATATGAATAACACCTGCGGCAGTTCCGACTAAAGCTGCAAGAGTAAGTAGTCTGTGTCCATTTTTCTTCATTAAAAAGCCTCCTGGAATTCGTAAAAATAATCAGGACAGATGTAACGTAATTCAGGTATCTGATCTGATTTTTTCTGAATATTTCTTTGCTTTATTATACGACAGGAACGAAAAATTTACAATGCTTTTGTGGGAACCCTAACCTTGTTATTGTATGCTGACGCTACTGTCCATTCTGTTCTTGGCGATGATCGCTAAGTTGCTGTTCGTTCTGCTTTCAGTAACGCGCTTCGCAATGCAAAGAATTTATGTTGATCGCATAAATTGGTGCGGTATGGCTTCGGGCTTTCTGCGACCTTCGTTTATAAAAAAACTTACGGAATATTATCAGTGAACAGTAGCATAGCCAATATGCTTCATGATACATAGAAATCAGATTTGGAACCGAATCAAGTAAGTCCCCTGCTTTAATTGCGAAGAGCAATAAGCAGAGGGTGGGGACTTACTTGTATCAGGAGAAGGAAAAACTCCTTCTGATAAACTGCGAAGCAGTTATTTGGTTATGAGCAAGTAGCGAAGCGGATGCTGTTATCCGCTGGAATGCTTTTATACTTCAGTAAAATACCAAGTGTTTCACGTGAAACATTGGACTTGTTATCCGACAGAGCTGATGCTATACAGGATTACCGAGGATGATGTTGATAAGGGTTTTGTTCAGCATCAGTGTGCGGTTCCATGGATTGAGAATTACTCCCTCAACAGACGGCTCTTGCAATGCAGAAGCAAAAATCTTATCAATATCTGCGGTAAATGTGGACATGATCTTATCACTGCCTTTTAACTCTTCGTCAAAGCTGGTAAATGCAGCCCACCATTGCTTTCCATCGTTGGTTTTGATCGCATGAAGAGAAATTTTTCCATCACCTTTTGGAGGTTCTACAGCAATGATCAGCTGTGCCTGCTCCTGCATTCTGTGACGGATTACGGTGAGAGTATGAGCAAGCATTTCTTCGGTTGCTTCTTTTTGGAGTGCTGCAATGGCAGTTTCGATCTTTTCATTGCCATTTAAAGTCTTGTCTAATTGTTCTTTATAGAAATCGTTGCGATTATTTGTGGTGTTCATGTATAAAATATTCCTTTCAATCAGATGATAAATGACTAGTACAGCGAATATTAAGTAACCGCCATATTGACTTGTCTGATTTTTCATATGCTGCGTTGTCGTCAATCGCCGTAGCCACCGCTACGCCTCATTCCTTCGCCTTGCATATGAGAAAATCATCCTACGTCAATATAGCAGAAACTTAATTTTCGCTGTACTAGTACATTGTTTTCGAAATAACTATACCAATTACTTGTTGGTGAATCCGACTGCACAGATCTAAAAGCCTCAGCATAGCCAGCTACGCTTGCATTTTTATACCTGCACACTCGAATCAACATCCCACGCGATTGGTATAGTTATTTACGAAATAATGTATTAGCCGCAAACTGCAAGGAGTTTGCGAATGCTTTCTTTATGGATTATAGCATTTCAGGGGAAAATGAGGCAAGAGAAGAAGCGTTTTTAACTGAATCAAATAAGTCCCCTGGTTCGATTTCGAAAAGCAATAATCAGGGGAACTTGCTTGCATCAGGAGAAGTGCAGGCTCCTTCTGATAAACTGCGAAGCACTTATTCGGTTATGAGCAAGTAGTGAAGCGGATGCTTTTATCTGCTTGAATTAAATCAAGCAGTTTCCTGATTACTGATCACTCCGTTCTTGGTAATACACTTCGCGATGCACAGAAATTATGCTAATCACATAAATTTGCATGGTATGTCCAGGGCTTTCAGTGGTCTTTGCTCACAAAAAAACTCGGAGGATAATATTACCAGTTAACAGTAAGTCCCCTGCTTCAATTACGAAAAAGTAATAAGTAATAAGCAGTGGGTGGCGTGTATTAGGAAGAATGCAACGGCGTTTAGAAGCAGGGAAAAGAATAGTGGGCATGTCTAAAAACAAGGTACTGCACTAATTCATGTGGCCACTGTTATGGGTACATTGTAAGCAGGTCCTGATAAATTGCAAAGTAGCTATTGGGTGTAGAACTGCGTAGCGAATACGGGTATTTTTATTCGTTTGATCCCAAATTGGATAGATATGTTTGCACACTTGAAGGTGAGTTGCCAGATACTGTCATCAGTATTCCCCATGATTTCGGTCAGATGCTTTTGTGAACTGGATGGGGAATTAACAAGTTAAGTGAATGTAATAAAAATGTGTATTTATATGAAAAATGGAGGGTAAGGCGGAAAATATGGGGGATTTTATAGAAGAACGATATAAGAGTAAGGATGAAATAAAGAAAAATAAGAGATTATTTCTGTGAAGAGAACACTATGATAATGACAATAACACAAATGTTAAGTACGATAAAAAGGACTTTATAAAAGAAAATACTGGCAAATAAATAGAAATAATAGGATATTTACGAATGAAAAAAGCATTAAAGTACAAATTATAGTACTTTAAATAAAAAAGTACGATAAAACGTACTTTATATGTATACACATATAAAAAAGTCTAAAAATGCAAAATGTGCACCTGCACACATGCGGCAAAAAGATAAAATATAGATCCGTTCCTACTTTAAACATGTAAAATTTTGATTGATCGAATAAAAGAAAGCAGCTGCTTCGATTACAAAAAAACAATAAGCTGTGGGTGGGAAAATACTTGTGCTCTTCCTGATAAACTGTAAAATAGCTATTTTGTGTAAAACTATGATTGAATGCAAAAATTTTTGTCCGCATGACTGGGATAAAGAGAAGACAGGGAAGTGTTTTACGGCTTGATTTAGAAGAAAAAGCCTATTAAGTGAAATTTATTTTATGCCAGTTCTATGCCGGAACTTTATTCAGATACATTTTATATTGGATATTACAAAATGAAACTATGCTTGAAAAAGCCTTTAGTTAACATGTACATAACGAATATATAACAGGATTGGAAGAAAAATGAAATAAATACGCAAATCTTTCGTAAACATAATAAAATAAACAAAAATCGAAAATTCCAGTTTCATAATATTATATTTTTTTCACGAGAGATACATGTATTTCACGCTATAAAAACACTCCGGGAAAAGAAGTTTCCATTTACTATATATAGATGCTTTTGGGGAATATAAAGATAACAGCCACATTATTTTGTGGATGGAGTTTCTTGTATTTTTTACATGCTTTCGTGATACAGATAATGCCAGAGAGAATATATCGGAGTATTTTTTTGATATTTCTCATTGATTTTATAATGTGTTCGTAACTGTTCAGTACCCTTGCAGTTACAAGTCAAACCGTGTCCTGGATCGATTTCGTTGATGGCATTTTTAACCGGATCGAGGAAGTCACTTGCTTCAATTATGAATATTGGTTTGATAATCTATCTTCGGATGTTTCACGTGAAACATCCGAAGACAGATTAAGAATAAAGAGTTATAACCCCATCTTTGACAATTGCAGAAATAAAAAACAGCTGTAGTTCGTGCTTATGTGATTTATGGTAGGTTTAATGTAGATTTTAATCGAATCAAGTAATTCACCTGCTTCAATTGTGAATTACAATAAGCAGTGGTTGGGGACTTGCTTGTATCAGGAGAAGTACAGTCTCCTTCTGATAAACTGCGAAGCATTTATTAAACTATGAGCAGTAGTGAAGAGGATGTTTTTATCCGCTTGACTTAAAAAATGTTTCGCAACAACGACAACTCATATGCGCTTTACGGTAGCGTGATATAGTTTTTAATCGAGTCAGGAGGTCCCCTGCTTCAAGTGTAAGAAGCAATAAACAGCGGTTGGTGACTTGCTTATATCAGGAAGAGTACAAGCAAGTTTTAATAAACTGCGGAGCAGTTATTCGGTGTAAAGCTGCGTAGCAACTGCGGATGCTTTTGTTTGTATGACTCGAATCAGGAGGTCCCACTGTTTTTGGCTTCAATTGCAAGAAACGATAAGCAGTGGTTGAAGAACTGCTTCTTATCAGGGAAGAGTAGTTTGTAGTCCTTTTGGTAAATCGCGAAGCAGTTATTCAGTGTAGAACTGCGAATGCGTTTACAGATGCTTTTATTCGCTTGATAATAATAGTAATGTTTTTAGCGTTCAGATAAAATTTGAAAATGCTATAAATGCTGTAAAAGAAAGGAATTTCGATGCCTATGTAGCAGTGTGCAAGGTTCCATAAAAGATAATATATCTATACCGAGAAAATCGAATTATTTTCGAGATTACGATAAATCAGAACAATTTCAGCAAAATATCTATAAATGGGAACTTCATTTCTCGGTACGTTTTTATGGCGTGATGGCGTAAAATATATAGTCTGATTGACAGCAAATAAAACTGGAAGTTTATGCGGAGTTGATGGACTTTATAATCGATGTACTGTTACTGTCAAACTTCTGTTTAGTCCGGAATGAGTTTGGGTATACTACACAATAAATAAAATAATTCAAAACCTATTTTCTATTGTTTCACGTGAAACATTATGTGGCAGTTTAAAAATAAAAGTGTTATAATGATATCCAATGAGTAAAAATCCCTTAAAAAAATAAAAAGGAGGGGTACAATGGGACGAATCATTGCAGTTGCCAATCAGAAAGGCGGGGTTGGAAAATCAACGACAGCCATCAATCTATCGGCCTGCCTTGCTGAAAAAGGGAAAAAGGTTCTTGCTATCGACATTGATCCGCAGGGAAATACGACCAGTGGACTTGGCGCAGACAAGAATGCAGTAGAAAACACCCTTTATGAGCTGCTGCTTGGAGAAGCAGAGACCAAGGATACCATTATAAAGAACGTTGTAGATAATGTTGACCTGATACCATCGAATATGAATCTATCCGGTGCAGAAATTGAACTGGTTGATCTTGAGGATAAAGAATTTATTCTGAAAAAGATCACGGATAAACTTCGCCGGAAATATGATTACATAATCATGGATTGCCCGCCGTCACTGAGTATGCTTACAATTAATGCTTTGACAGCCGCAACCTCCGTTCTGGTGCCGATTCAGTGTGAGTATTATGCATTGGAAGGTTTGTCACAGTTGATACATACCATCGAACTGGTAAGAGACCGATTGAATAAGAGATTGAAGATCGAAGGCGTGGTCTTTACTATGTATGATGCCAGAACAAATCTGTCACTTCAGGTTGTAGAAAATGTAAAAGAAAACCTGGACCAGAATATATACAAAACGATCATACCGAGAAATGTACGACTTGCAGAGGCACCAAGCTATGGAAAACCGATCAATCTGTACGATTCACGATCTACAGGAGCAGAGAGTTATCGCCTCCTGGCAGAAGAAGTTATAGGCAGGGAGGGCGAGTGATGGCTGGAAGAAGAACAGGAGGCCTTGGAAAGGGTCTTGACGCACTGATCCCGAACAAAGCAGGCGGTCCGTCAAGGGAACCTGCAAAAAAGACAAGATCTGCAGTTGTAAAAAAAGACAAACCAACTGAAAAAGATAGTCCGGCCGCAGAACGACTTGTGAAAATTTCCAGCGTAGAACCAAATCTGAATCAGCCCAGAAGACATTTTGATGAGGATGCGCTGCTGGAACTTTCGGAATCCATTAAACAGTACGGTGTTCTTCAGCCGTTGTTGGTATCCGATAAGAAGGATTATTTTGAGATCATTGCAGGCGAACGCCGCTGGAGAGCTGCCAAGATGGCAGGGCTCAAGGAAGTTCCTGTTGTTGTAAAAGAGTTTACAGACCAGGAAATCGTAGAAATTTCCCTGATCGAGAACATTCAGCGGGAAGACCTGAATCCTATAGAGGAAGCGATGGCATACAAACGTCTGATGGAAGAGTTTCACCTGAAACAGGATGAAATCGCAGATAGAGTTGCCAAAAGCAGAACTGCAGTAACTAATTCCATGCGTCTTCTGAAGCTTTCTTCAAAAGTTCAGGAAATGGTAATTGCAGATATGATCTCAGCTGGTCATGCGAGAGCACTTCTGGGAATTTCTGATGAAGCTCTTCAGGAAACAACAGCCATGAAGGTTTTTGATGAAAAACTCAGTGTTCGTGAGACGGAAAAACTTGTAAAGAATCTGGTTTCTCCTGCGAAAAAAGTAAAAACAGAGAAAAACACAGCAGAAGATGCCATTTATGAGAGCCTGGAAGAAAAAATGAAAGGTATCATGGGAACAAAGGTATCCATTCAGCGAAAGAAAAACAACAAAGGTAAAATTGAAATTGAATATTATTCCAGAGATGAACTGGAGAGGATCATTGATCTGTTCGAATCTATCAGATAGGAGGCAGAATGAGCGGGATTTTTGAAAGCATGGGAATTGATTCCGGGATTGTGATCATTGTTTTGCTGATCCTTACCATCATTCTTCTGATCAATGTGGTGAGTAGCAATATGCGTCTCAGCCGTTTGGAACGGAAGTACAAGATGTTTATGAGAGGCGGAGATGCACAGTCACTGGAAAAAGTTTTTGTAAGAAAATTTGCACAGATCGATCGGCTGTATGAAGCAAAGGAAGATCATGATCATGACATCAGCTTTATCAAAAAAAATATGAATGTAATGTTCAGCAAATATGGCGTTGAGAAGTATGATGCATTTGATGATGTAGGTGGAAAACTCAGCTTTGCACTGGCGCTTCTTGATAAAAACAATACAGGTTTGATCTTGAATGCGGTTCACAGCCGCGATAACTGTTTCCTTTATTTAAAGGAGATCGTAAAAGGTGAGTCCTATGTTGTACTTAGTCAGGAAGAAGTGGAAGCTTTGAGAAAAGCAGTAAACTTTGGCCTTGGTGAGATTGAGAAGGAATAAAAAACTGCAAAGAGTAAGAATATTTTTAATACAGGAGGAATATCATGTTAGACATTAAGTTTGTGAGAGAGAATCCGGAGGTTGTAAAGCAGAATATCCGCAATAAGTTCCAGGACAGCAAACTGGAGCTGGTTGACAAGGTTCTCGAACTTGATAAAGAAAACAGAGAGATTAAGCAGGAGGTTGAGGCTCTCCGTGCTGAGAGAAACAAGATCTCCAAACAGATCGGTGCTCTTATGGGCCAGGGAAAAAGAGAAGAGGCAGAAGAGGTTAAAAAACAGGTTGCTGCATCCGGAACTCGTATTGAGGAACTTTCTCAGAGAGAGAAAGAGGTTGAGGAAGAGCTTCTGAAAGATATGATGGTGATCCCGAACATCATCGATCCTTCTGTACCGATCGGTAAAGACGACAGCCAGAACGTAGAGATTGAGAAATTTGGTGAGCCGGTTGTTCCGGATTTTGAAGTTCCGTATCATACAGATATCATGGAGAATTTTGATGGAATCGATCTTGACAGCGCAAGACGTGTTGCCGGTAACGGATTCTATTATCTGATGGGTGATATCGCACGCCTTCATTCCGCAGTAATTTCTTATGCAAGAGATTTCATGATCAACCGGGGATTTACTTACTGCGTACCGCCTTTCATGATCAGAAGCAACGTTGTTACAGGCGTTATGAGCTTTGCGGAGATGGATGCTATGATGTACAAGATTGAGGGAGAGGATCTTTACCTGATCGGAACAAGTGAGCATTCCATGATCGGTAAATTCATTGACCAGATTATTCCGGAGGAAGAGCTTCCGAAGACACTTACAAGCTATTCTCCGTGCTTCCGTAAAGAGAAAGGTGCTCATGGACTTGAGGAGAGAGGTGTTTACCGTATCCATCAGTTCGAGAAACAGGAGATGATCGTTGTCTGCAAGCCAGAGGAGAGTAAGATGTGGTTCGACAAGCTGTGGCAGAATACAGTAGATCTGTTCCGTTCTCTTGATATTCCGGTTCGTACGCTTGAGTGCTGCTCCGGTGACCTTGCTGATCTTAAGGTAAAATCCCTCGATGTTGAGGCATGGTCTCCACGTCAGAAGAAATACTTTGAGGTAGGAAGCTGCTCCAACCTTGGAGATGCACAGGCACGTCGTTTGAAAATCCGTGTAAACGGCAAAGATGGCAAGAAATATCTTGCTCATACATTAAACAATACAGTAGTAGCACCTCCGAGAATGCTCATTGCTTTCCTGGAGAATAACCTGAATGCAGATGGATCTGTAAACATTCCAAAAGCTCTGCAGCCATATATGGGCGGTATGACAAAGATTGAGAAAAAGACACGCGCGTAAGAGAAACGCAGGCTTTTTCAGGGAGGTGTTCTTGTGCACAGTTATTTAAAGACCGTTGGTTTTTCACAGATTACCAGAAGAAGTGAAATAAAAGAGATCATCCGTGATGTGATCGCAAGCTACGATGAAAAGGTTTGCGTGGAAAATCATCCGGAAGGCGTATTTGTACAGTTTTCCAAGAATTATGGCTGTGACTGTGGAATCAGCGTTTGTGGTCAGTACGATGAGAACGGTGAGTTTCACGTGGAATATTATTTCCCATTTTTCAGGGGAACAGGAATCACATCCAGGGAAAAAGTGACTGTTGAACGTCATACAGATAAGGAATCTTATGCAGGAGCATGTGATGATCTGCGTATTGGCGTGACTATGATCTTTTATCTGCAGAATCTGGCAGAATATATGCAGGAGAAATACAAAGGCCTGAAAGACCCGGGGGACCGTCCGGTGACGGTTTCCGGTCTGGCTTCTGAGGGAAAGATCCTGTTTCCGCTGCAGAAGGATAAGGAAGCGGTAAAGGTGGAGAGAGAACTTTCCAAAAACAGGACTAATCTGATCGCAGCAGCGCGTAATGGTGATGAGGAAGCTATGGAGAGCCTTACAATGGAGGATATGGATACTTACTCCATGATTTCACAGAGAATTGTTACAGATGATGTTCTCACGATCGTGGACTCTTATTTCATGCCTTATGGAATCGAATGTGATCAGTATAATGTTCTTGGTGAGATTCTGGATATCATGAAATTTAAGAATATCCTGACAGGTGAAGAAATCTGCCAGATGACTATAGAGAGCAATGATATACAGTTTGATATCTGCATCAACAGCAAAGATCTTCTCGGTGAACCGGCAGTTGGACGCCGCTTCAAAGGAACAATCTGGCTGCAGGGTCAGCTGCACTATTAAGTTTTCGAATTTAGAATTAATTCTTGTAATTTCAAAATAAATATAGTAAAATAATGGTTGTGAAACTTTTGGAAGTGTTCGAAATGTTTCACAACTATATATGTCCATATAGCTCAGCTGGATAGAGCACTCGCCTCCTAAGCGAGGGGTCGGAGGTTCAAATCCTCTTATGGACGGGCTTCAAAGCGTTCGAAAATGTTAGCTGGATTAGCTGACAACGAACGCTTTTGTTATTTTCTAATCACGTTCGTGACACAAAATTCCATTCAAAAGGATCAATTTCCAGCTAACATTTTAGTTTTGCTCTGTATGTGTACCCCTCTATATAACGAAACGCTCAGAGGCTGTTTTACAGTGGAGGAAAAGAAAAAATATCAAAAAAATGATGATTAATGGTGAGCTTGTGATAGAATAGATAAAAGAGAAAAGCATAAAGGATGTTGTTGTGGAGAATATTTGTTATGATTAGAAAGTTGCTGAACAGAGATATCGATAGAGTCGCTGACATATGGTTAAAGACAAATCTGAAAGCACATTATTTTATTTCCAATCAATACTGGAAAAGTAATTATGAATTAGTGAAAGAAATGCTGTCACAATCCGAAGTTTATGTGTTTGAAGCAGATAAAATGATACAAGGATTTGTAGGACTAAATGATGAATATATCGAAGGTATTTTTGTCTCTGATGAAATGCAGTCATGTGGCATAGGTAAGCTTTTATTGGATTATATTAAGGATAAAAAAGTCAGCTTACGATTAAATGTATATCAGAAGAATGCCAGAGCAATTTCTTTTTACCAAAGAGAAGGGTTCATTATTTAATGTGAAGGTTTGGATGAAGATACTGGTGAAAAAGAGTACACTATGCTATGGAAACAAAAATAGAAATCGGAAGTTGTGGGAATAAAAAATATGGAATTAAGACTATTGCGCTATTTTCTGACGGTGGCAAAAGAACAGAGCTTTACAAAAGCAGCAGAACAATTGCATATTACCCAGCCAACGCTATCCAGACAAATGGCGGCATTTGAAGAGGAGCTTGGAGTAACATTATTTATTCGAAGCGGGAAGAAAATTTCGCTTACTGAAGAGGGGATTTTATTAAAAAGGCGTGCCCTGGAGATCCTTAATCTTGAGGAAAAAACACTTGAAGAACTGAAAGGAAAAGAAGATGTTGTAGAGGGAAATATAACCATTGGATGCGGTGAATTTGCAGCGGTGGAGACATTGGCGGAGATATGTAAAACATATAAAGAAAAATACCCGCTGGTTCAGATTGTATTGCATACTGCAACAGCAGATGCAGTGTATGAGATGATGAACAAAGGACTTGTAGATATTGCATTATTCATGGAGCCGGTGGACACCGAAGGGCTGGATTATATCCGGATCACAGATTGCGATCACTGGTGTGTTGGAATGCGGCCGGATGATCCGCTGGCAGAAAAAGAGTTTATAAGAAAAGAAGATCTTATTGGAAAACCATTGATCCTGCCGGAAAGAGTAAATGTTCAAAGTGAACTTGCCAATTGGTTTGGAAAAGACTTTTCGAAACTGCAGATTGCTTTTACAAGTAATCTTGGAACGAATGCCGGAGTTATGGCAGCAAATGGACTGGGCTATCCGGTATCCATCGAAGGTGCTGCAAAGTATTGGCGGGAGGATATTCTTGTACAGCGAAGAATTTCTCCTGAAATCACAACAAGTACTGTGATTGCCTGGAGACGAAACATTCCATATTCTCTGGCGGTCAGTAAAATGATAGAAGAAATAAATGCTTTTCAGGCATAGAATGGAATTCAATATAAGCATTAGACATAATAAAAATATCAGGTATAAAATAGATGTATAAGAGAAATTCAAATCTTATACGTCTATTTTTATACGAAAAATTCGCAAAGAAAGGGGATTTTTATTATGAGTAAAAATTTAGTCGCATTTTTCAGTGCAAGCGGGACAACAAAAAAAGTAGCAGAAATGATTGCAGAGGAAGCAAAAGCGGATTTATTTGAGATTGAGCCAAAAGTTCCATATACAAAGGCTGATCTTGACTGGATGAATAAAAAATCCCGCAGCAGTGTGGAAATGAGTGATAAGAAATACAGACCGGAGATTATGAAGAAAAAGATGGATATGAGTTCTTATGATGAGATCCTTCTGGGATTCCCAATCTGGTGGTATGTAGCTCCGACAATTGTCAATACATTTTTGGAAGCCTATGATTTCAGTGGCAAAAAGATTGTGCTCTTTGCAACATCCGGTGGAAGTGGATTCGGTAATACTGTAAAGGAATTACAGCCATCTGCACCGGATGCGGTTATCACAGAAGGCAGCCTGTTAAACCGTGGAACAAAACAGGAAATCAGTGAGTGGGTAAAATCTTTATAAATAACAGTGCTATGGAGGTATACAGAAAATGGGAAAAATAGTACAGACAGCAGGAAGAAATACACTTGGTGAATTCGCACCGGAATTTGCACATTTTAACGATGATGTACTTTTCGGCGAAAACTGGAATAACCAGGACATCGACGTAAAAACAAGAAGTATCATCACAGTGGTTGCTCTGATGGCTTCCGGAATTACAGATTCTTCTTTAAAATATCATCTTCAAAATGCAAAAAATCATGGTGTAACACAAAAAGAGATTGCCGCAGTAATCACACATGTCGCATTTTATGCAGGATGGCCAAAAGCATGGGCTGTTTTCAATCTTGCAAAGGAAGTGTGGGAGGCAGGTGAAGGAGATTTACCATACGAAGAGGAAGCAATGCGGGCGCATGCAAAAGAGATGGTATTTCCAATTGGTGCACCAAATGATGGCTTTGCACAGTATTTTTCTGGCAGAAGTTTTCTTGCACCGATTTCCACTTCTCAGGTTGGCATTTTCAACGTGACATTTGAACCCGGATGCAGTAAACTGGATTATGTAGCATAAGAGTGTATAGCGTGTCTGTAGTCTGATTTTTGCCATAAATAAGTACAGGATACACAGAGAATAGAAAAGAATGTGTATTCAGTTAAATAAGAAATAGATAGCTGGTATGAGAGAACAAGGAGTCTTTCATACCAGTTTTTTTGTGGGAAAAGGGATAGGTTGCACAGGATCTGCCAGGAGATTTCAGTAGGTTTGATGAATAGCTTTCTTCCAGAAGTGTGGTATAGTCTTGTGCTTGGAACAGGAAAACTACACAGAAGGGAGACACCGATATGACAACACAGCCAGATATTATCTGGAATGAGCAGTGCCTGGGGATACGGATAGGAGAACAGGTATGCACCTATCTGAAAAAGCATGATGCGGAATACCAGAGACTGCAAAAGAAAATACTGGAACTTACAGAGAAGTATCCAGTGATAGAAACATTTATGGAGACGAATCAGTCAATCAGCCTAACGGAAGAAGAGCATAAGGCAGTACATCGATATTTCCAACTGGAGAGCGAAAAGGAAATGATAGAAGAAGAGTACCATTTTTATATGGGACAGGCTCAAATGATTTCTTATGGAGCTATGCTGGGGAAAATAAAAAAAGCAATACTGGGAAAGGATGACGGTGACACACAGAAACTGCTGGAATTGCTGCTGGATACCTGGATTGATGAGGTCGAAGAACAGCTGAAAGAAAATATAGCGTACCAGGGAATGCTGGAAAAAATATCAAAATATGAAGAACAGGTTCAGACAATGGGATTAGCAAAAGAAAAGCGAAAAACGATAGACGCATATGTTACTGAAGTCAGTGAAAGATGGATATTATATGCGGAATCTTTATATCAGGCCGGTATGCAGAAAATCTTAGAACTACTGAATCTGTAATAAGGACGGATAAAATGGGGAAGCACGATTGAACTTCCCCATTTGTCACTTCTATTCGTCTTTGCCATCAATGAGAAATATGTATGAAACCTGAAAGATTTCAGCAATGGCTTTTAATTCAAGATCAGTGACATAACGCTTGTTTGTTTCGATTCTGGTGATTACATTTTTATCCATATCGTAACCAGCTAACTGGAGTTTATAGGCAAGATCACGCTGAGACATATTGTGAGTCCTGCGAAGCTCAATCAACCGTTGGCTGATCAGATTCTTCTCACCAGACTGTGTCCTTGGCTTTGGCATTTTAAATCTCTTCCTCTCTGGTAAAAGGATGGCTTGTCTCACTTTTTGCACCATCTGTATTGATTTTAACGATTGGACAAGGTAGAATCGGTTGTAAAAGTGAGACAAAGTAGAAGAGAAGGGAGAAATATATGGAGCAGGCAAAGATAGAACAGCTTGCATTTTTATATCTATGCAGCGAGCATGATAAAAGGTTATTGCTGAAAAAAGAAAAAATGCCGTTAGCTGATTTTGACAGGTTGACCTACTTGATTTACCATTTTGGTTTTAAGGAATACCATATAAAAGTGTGGATGGAATTTGCAGGAGAGTTCAAAAAAGAGTGGGATTGTCTGGAAGCACTTCATGAAACAGGTGGATGTGTCGGAAACATAGGAAATACAGAGTCGGAAATTAAACTCCATGAGCTGTGGATTCGGGATTTTTATAAAAACGCACCAAAAGAAAACAGGGAATGGATTCTGGAATTATCTTAAAAATGCAAATAAAAATATACCTTAATTCATTTTTGTGGTATCATTGTTGGTAGAGTTTATGAAGTTTGATTTTGCGGGAACTTGCTATCACTGTGAAGTGATAAGAGATAAGTACACGAGGAGAATACTGATATGAAGAATAGACGAAAGTTTTCTATTTTTATAAGTTCTACCTATGAAGATCTTAAAAAGGAAAGACAGGCATTGGTAGGTGTGGCACTAGAGAATAATTTTATTCCGGTAGGTATGGAGCAATTCCATGCTGCACCTACAAGTCAATGGAATGTTATAACAAAAATGATTGATGAGTGTGATTTTTATCTTCTTGTTATTGGTGCTAGGTATGGCTCAATCGATGAAGAAACTGGTATAAGTTACACGGAGAAAGAGTACAATTATGCAAAAACTAAAGGATTACCAGTACTTGTATTGATTAAACAACCTTCAGCTATTTCTGAAAGTGAAAAAGATACTGGAAATGATAAGTATGATAAAATGAAGAGGCTGGATGAGTTTAGAGAAAAAGTCAAAAATGATAAAAATACAGTTGATTTTTTCACAGATTTAAACAGTTTAAAGTATGTGGCATCACCGACATTTAGGAACGCCGTTAACTATGTTGATGATAACGCTGGATGGGTTCGATATCGAGATATAGTGGATATAATTAATGAAGAGGCAGAAGGACGAAATAAAGCAAATACTGAACTTGGAGAACATCAACAGAAGATGCTAGATGATATGAAAGAGATGTTTTCTCAATTCTATAGTAGACTCACTGATCTAGAGAATAACCAGTTAACCTTGAAAGAAATTCCTACCGCAACAAGTGAAGATATCAAAAAATTGTTCCAGGTTGAAGATAATACGTTGATTATTGGAAATCCAGAAGAAAATAAATCAGTTGTAGGACTAGATGATGTTGGGAACATTCCAGTGGACTCGGCTTTTTTATTAGTGTATGCGGCTGACGGTGATGGGCAAATACTAAAGATACGGACACTTGATTCGCCTACTCAGATTTTTACATCAGGTAAGCAGTTTATGGCCGATAATTCAAAAAGAGAATCTGCGAGATGGGAAGAGGCTTTAGACAGACTTATAGAATGGGGCTGGGTTAAAGCTGTAGGGTATAAAGGTGAAATATTTGAATTGACCGGAACAGGTTATAGCAAAGCTGATTGGTTAAAAAACAATATGGCAATAGATACTTCAAAAGAACCGCTTGACGAGTTAAAAGAGTTTGAAGATTAATACTGATTAAACTAATACAGTTATGTGTATTTATTTGTAAATATGCATGACTGTATTTTTTATTACGGGCAGAGCTCTTCGGGGTTCTGCCCTTTTTCTCTTTTTCCAGACCAAAAGACCACCTGCTGGAAAAGAACAAGAAAAACCAGAAAGGATGTGGTGACTTATCATTATAGGAATTGACCATGGATATTATGCCATAAAAACTCCCCATGTATGTTTCCCGACCGGACTGACCGGATACGATTACGAGCCGTATACCATGCAGAATGTCCTGCAGTACAATGGGAAATTTTATGTGTGTGGAACCGGGCGGCAGACGCTGGTGAGAAGTAAGACTTCCAATGACAATTATTATCTTTTGACAATGGCAGCCATTGCCCAGGAAATCCGCTATCGCCGGGGAGAGCGGAAAACAGATGTAGTTCTGGCAGCCGGTCTTCCACTGGCAAGTTTTGGCAGGGAGAAAAAAGGCTTCCGGGAATATCTGTTTCGGAAAGAGCAGCCTCTGCGTTTCCGGTACGAGGATGAGAGCTATGAGATCCGGATTCAGGATGTAAAACTGTTCCCACAGGGATACTCAGCCCTGGCTCTCCACCCGGAATGTGTTCGGGACGAGCCTTCTGTTCTTCTCGCAGATATCGGTGGCTGGACCGTAGACCTGATGCGGCTGGACAACAGTGTTCCAAATGCCGCTACCTGCCGTAGCCTGGAACTTGGTGTGATCCGGTGTGTGGATGAGATCACCGAGCAGGTACGCAGAAATACCGGACTGTCTGTAACGGATATTCAGATCGAACGTGTTCTGAACGGCCAGAGCTGCAGCATGGACCCGGCCGCAAAAGAAATCATTGTCCGGCAGGGAAGGCTCTACACGGAGAAAATACTGTCTGCAATTATGGAAGCCGGGTTCGATCTGAAGGCAATTCCGTCCGTGATCATGGGCGGCGGAGCCAGCATTCTGAAACGGCACGTGACACCGCAGGACGGGTTGTGTCGGCAGATTTACCTGACAGACGTACACGCCAATGCTTCCGGCTATGAGCGGATTGTGGGGCAGATGTGCGCGAAGTAAAGAGACCCGTTTTCTCGTTCCGCCTGAACCTTGATAACCCAGATCACAAAAAGGCATGGGAGATCCTGCAAAGTGTTCCAGATGGACAGAAGAGCAGCTATCTGGTTCAGGTGATTTTAAAAGATCAGGAAAACAACCAGCTGGAGAAAAGCATCCGGCAGGCAATCCGGGAAGAACTGGCAGGTGTTTCCAGTTCTGGCTCCGGGGAGAGTGTTTCAAAAAAGGAAGAAATCCCGTCCCAGATGCTGGATTTTCTCTCCGGGCTTGAGGATGCATTCTGAAAAAGTCAAGTCTTTCCTGGTGATAAAATAGCCAAATTTCAAGCAGTCAAATTAGTATAAATCACGGACTTTTGAAAGGGGTGATGCCTATTGAATGTTATTGGATCTGCATCCTTTGGGAGCTTTTGAGAGCCTCATATTCGTTGGGTATTGTGAATAGCTTTCTGTCACGTTTTAGGGTATGTTGTATGTAGAAAAAAGAAAGGAGAACGAACACAATGGAGATGAAAAACATATGCGGAAAAATCCCGGTAGAGCTGCATGAAAAGCTAAAACTGGAAGTCGAAGAGTTAGGAATCAGCATACCAAAATACCTTGAAATGGTAATCGAAGAACACATGACAAGAAAAGGAGAAAAGACGAACATGGCAGATTTAAGAACAGTAGCAGTACAGGTAACCGAGGATTTATTTTCCAGACTGAAAGCAGTCCTCGCCAGGAATGGCATGAAACAGAAAGACTTCTTAATCGGGCTTATCGAAGATGCAATCGAAAAAGAAGAAGCCAAATGGAAAGCAGAGTCAGAGGAAGCCGAAGAAACAGAAATGGAAGATCCTGAGACTGCGAAATCAGAACCGGATGAAGAGTCAGTAGAACCTGAAGCAGAAGAGCCTGAGACAGAAGCACTGGAAGCTGAAACAGACGGAGAAATGACAGAACCGGACGAAGCTGAAGCAGATGAAGAGCCGACAGAGCCAGAAAACGAAGAGCCAGCGGAAGCAGAGCCAACAGAACTGGAAACCGAAGAAGCAGAAGAATCTGAGCCAGAGGAAGCGGAATCAGAAGAATAGACATCACAAAACAGAAACCAAGAGACGGAAACGGTGCAGAGAAATCTGCACTGTTTTTTTCGCAGCGAAGGGAGGCTGATAGCCGGAACAATTCGATTTTTTGACCTGTTCAGTGGAATCGGAGGATTCCGAGAAGGGCTGCACAGGGCAGGGGGCTTCACCTGTGTCGGACATTGTGAAGCAGATGCATATGCAGACCACAACTACCGGGTGCTGTTTGATACGGAAGGAGAGTGGTTCTGCAATGACGCAAGAAATATTGAAACAGAACGAATGCCGGACTTTGATCTTTTATGTGCGGGATTTCCTTGCCAGGCATTCTCAATCGCTGGACGAAGGGAAGGATTTGCCGATGCAAGAGGAACCCTTTTCTTTGAAGTTGCCAGACTGGTTGCAGACAAACGACCTGCGTATTTTCTCCTTGAAAACGTACCCGGTCTGCTTTCGCATGACAAAGGGCGGACGTTTCACACCATCCTCAGTACGCTATCTGAACTGGGGTATCATGTCGAATGGAAAGTGCTTAACAGCAAGGATTTCGGAGTCCCCCAGTCAAGGAAGCGGGTGTATATTGTCGGATATCTTGATGGAAGATGTGCCGGAAAAATATTACCTTTCCCAAAAGCAAATGGAACAGCTCTTATACAAGTCCATGCTGGCAAACAGGGAGAAAGAGTCTACGCAGAAGAAGGACTGAGCTGCACGCTGACCAGCGGGGCTGGTGGTATGGGCGGCAAGACCGGATTATACGAAGTCGGTATCCCAATCAAGGAAAACACCCGAAAAGGATACAAGATGGCCTACGAGGGGGACAGCATCGATCTCGGATATCCGGGAATCAACAGTCGCAGGGGGAGAGTCGGGCATGAGATCGCCCATACCCTGACGACCGGAAACCAGCAGGGAACACTGCATTTTGTAGATATCTCCCCTCCGCCGCTGGTGACAGACGTTGCAAGATGTCTGAATACCAGACAGGATTCCAGCATCCATAACCACAGAGGCGAAAGTTCCGGGGTGCTGGTGGAAGAACCGCCAAGGGCAGTGCTGACACCGGCCAAGGAAAAAGTCCGCCAGAATGGAAGAAGGATGAAAGAACCGGAAGAGCCAATGTTCACCATTACGGCAACTGACCGTCATGGAGTGATTTACCACGGCAGAATCCGCAGGCTGACGCCAAGGGAGTGTCTGCGGCTGCAGGGATATCGGGATGGTCAGATTTCCAAGATGGAAAAAGAAACATCGGATAACCAGCTTTACAAGCAGGCCGGTAATGGTGTCACTGTCAATGTCATTGAAGCAATAGGCAGAAATTTGAAAGCAGTAGATGAAGAGATCCAAAGCGGCTCACCTGTTCCAGAAGCGAAGGGTGGGTGAAGCAGATCGACCTAAAAGACCAGTATTTTGGTACAGAGATTGAGATGACAGGTATCAGCCGCTATGATGCGGCTGTTGCGATTGGAAGAATGTTCGGAACAGAGCCATATCATATCCGTTCTTACGATTCCTGGTGTGTAAAAGATTCAGATGGAAAAACGTGGAAATTTTCAAGAGACAGCAGTATCGACTGTGAAAGGCTGGCAAATGGTACTGTAATAGATGCCGATGGAGATTATTCGACAGAAATGGTATCCCCGAAATTGGAATATTCGGAAATGGGGAAACTCCAGGAAGTGGTGCGGTGTGTCAAAAACGCAGGTGCTTTTGTCAATTCATCCTGTGGCATGCATGTCCATGTGGACGCATCCAATCATACACCAAGGAGTCTGAAAAATGCACTGACGATCATGTACTGCAAAGAGGATATTCTGTTCAAAGCCTTAAATGTACAGACCAGAAGGGAAGATGAGTACTGCCAGAAAGTCCGTCCTATGGTATTGGAGAAGATCCGCAGGATGCCCAACAGCACCATTACAATGGAAAAATTCAAAAGGGCATGGTATGAGGGAAATGACGGAAGCTCCGAGCATTACAACTGGACAAGGTATTATGCATTAAACCTACACGCTGTTTTTTCCAAGGGAACACTGGAATGGCGCTGTTTTGAAAGCACCCTACATGCAGGAAAAGTCCGGTCGAATATCACACTGGCACTTGCCATATCCGCACAGGCGATCAACCAATCTTGTACCCATGCAAAAAAGACGGAGATCGGGGATAACCCGGCATTTACGTTCCGCACCTTTCTGCTCCGCCTCGGATTGATCGGGGACGAATACAAAAATGTGCGGAAGCATCTGCTTGCCAATCTGGACGGCGATAAAGCATGGCGGTATGACAAAAGCACCTATGCCTGTCTGCAGAATCCAAGACGGACAGACGATGCAAGGTAACAGAATAACAGGAACAGACAGGCCGGGTGGAAACATCCGGCTGTTCTTATGACAAATAAAAAGAAAAAGAAGAAAGAGGTAGAAAACATGAAGAGTAAATATCAATTCAGGCGAATCCTTTCCGGGGTGATGGCGGCAGTCACCATCTTATCCACGGTCATTTCACCGCTGACCGTTTATGCTTCAGAAGAGCCGAAAGCGGCAGAACCGCCAGTGTATGAAGCTGTAAAGGATCTGCTGGATGAAAATGAAGTGGTAAAAGCCACCGATTTTGAACTGGAAGTTGGACAGGAGTTTGATGTTTCCAGTGACCGCACGAATCTGGAAATCGAGGATGAAAGCAAGGTCAAGGTGACATTCCAGAAAGCAGAGAATGACGCCGGGGAGAGCTTCAGTACCAGCCATGCGGACACTTACCATGCCGTTTATTATGTGGAACCAGTCAACCAGAACCATCCGGTTTATCAGATTGGGAGAAACCTGATCGTAAAAGAGCCTGTGGCAGCGTCTCAGAGTGAACCACAGACAGAACAGGCAGTTACAGAAGAGGATACAGGTTCTGATGATGAGGAAGCTGCCTCGCAGGAAGAAACTGAGACAGAGCCTGTAGAGACAGAAATTGTTGAGCCGGAGACAGCTGAATTTGAAACAGAGGAAGCGGAGACAGAAGAACCGGAAGAAACAGAACCCGAATTTCAGGACGGACTTTCCGAATCCGAGTTTGATGCTGCATTAGAGGAATCCGAAACAGAAAATACAACCGATGAAGAATCCGGGCTGACACTCAGCGATGTCCTGGAGCAGGCAGGGGAACAGGATATTGACCTGATGGCAATGGAAGATGGGGAAACCGTTTCATTCACCGCAGTCAATACCAGTACAAGAGTAACACGGGACGTAAATGTGACAAGAGGGACTGCATACTATTATGCAGACTACGGTCTGGGTTCCTACGTAACTTATAAATATACTGTAAAATTTGGAAACGTGTCTGCAACTGCCTACTGTGTGCAGCCGTCCAAGGCAGGACCAGGGGATGGTGTCTATAAGATTACCAAACTGGGTGACAGCAAAGCACTGGCAAAAGTATGCTACTACGGCACAAAAGCATCCGGCGAAAATGGATTTTTCTCAGAGAAACATCCTGATTTTTCCGCTGGAAAACAATTTATCATTGTCCATCTGGCAGCGTCTTATGCCAATAACAGCGGTGACGCTTTTTCCGGTACGAATGCAACTGGACAGGCTCTTGCAAAAGAACTATATGATTACTGTATGAGCCAGCCGGAGATCCCGGAAGTGGACATGAGTTTCTCCAATGCAGATGTTACCGCATATATCAGCGGCAACAGCCAGAGAACCGAAGAGATCACCTTTAAGGCATCTGAACTGCAGACCATCACCATGAAACTGCCGTCCGGTGTCAAACTGCATAACGTGACAACGGGAAAAACAAGCAGTGCAGGTGCATCCGTGGAGATCTGCGGCGGTACCAAATTCTATTTATCGGCACCGCTGACACAGGCTGTGGATGTCAAAGGGGAATGGTCTGTTACCATGAAGGGAAGCATCATCAAAGACTATTCCGCTTACAAGATCACAACCGGAAGCGAGACACAGGACCTTGCCCTGGTATTTGGCGAGGGCGTGACCGATGAGAAGTATGTGGATTTTAAAGTATCATGGGTAAAACAGGCAACTCTGGAGATCGTAAAGAAAGACCGCAAGAGCAACAAAGCCATCGCAGGTGCAGTCTATGGCGTTTACAGTGACAAGGACGGAAAGAACCTGATCACAAAGATGCCGGCCACAGATGCCAACGGAGCTTCCAGCGTTACGATCACAAAAACACAGGATACCGTATACCTGAAAGAAATATCCGTACCAAACGGATACCTGCTGGACACTAAGGCTTACGATGTGAACCTGGTCATCGGCGGCACTATAAAACAGACCGTTACTGATGCTGAACAGATGGCAAGCCTGACTGTTTATAAATTAGGAGAAGTCCTGACCGGGGCAAACGTGACAGACAATG
This sequence comes from Blautia sp. MB18-30, assembly GCF_023669475.1. Lineage (NCBI taxonomy): Bacteria > Bacillati > Bacillota > Clostridia > Lachnospirales > Lachnospiraceae > Blautia > Blautia sp. MB18-30. The sequence goes on from NZ_JAMOYY010000013.1 coordinate 51,414, forward strand.
GTGTTTCCTTTGTCTATACCGAGCAGAAACAGAAGGGTGCGGTTTACAATGTTTATGCCGCAGCGGATATTGTATCCGCAGACGGAACCGTCATCTACAAAAAAGACGCACTGGTCAAAGCCGGACTTACTACCGGGGATGACGGAAGTGCCACACTGGATAATCTATATCTGGGTAAATATGTAGTAAAAGAAATGCAGGCACCACAAAATCTGGTATGCACTGGTGAAAGCCAGGAGATCACCCTTTCCTATGCCGGAGGTAATGTAGGAAAGGTGATGGGAAGCGTAACATTCAAAAATGCCCGCCAGAAAGCAAGCGTGAGTGTATATAAACAGGATAAGGAAACCAGGAAATACCTTCCGGGCGGCACTTATGGCCTGTATGCCGGAAACGACATCAAAGCAGCGGACGGAACCGTTGTGGTCAAAAAAGATACCCTCATTGAGAAGGCAGTGACCGGAACAGACGGAAAAGCCGTATATCAGGCAGACCTGCCGATCGCTAACAGCTACTATGTGAAAGAGGTTTCTGCACCGGCCGGATATACCAGAAACAGTGAGGATGTGTACTCTTTTACGTTCCAGTACACCACAGACAAAGAGGCAACCGTTTCTTTCAGCCACACGTTCCAGAACGAGCGTGTCAATGCGAAGATCAAACTGGTAAAAGAGGATTCCGAAACCGGAAAGACCGCACAGGGAGATGCAACCCTTGAGGGTGCGGTTTACGGACTGTATGCCCGTGAGGATATCGTTCATCCGGATGGACAGACAGGTGTCCTTTACCCGGCAGGAATGCAGATTGCAACCCTGACTACGGATGCCGAGGGAAATGCAGAAATCGCAGACCTCTATCTCGGAAAGTATTACGTGAAAGAATTGACGCCGCCTGTTGGATATCTGGCAGACCCGGAAGAACATGATCTGGAGTGTAATGACGAGGGAGATCTGGTTCAGACGGTAGAACGTACCGCAACTTCTCTGGAAGATGTGATCAAACAGCCGTTCCAGGTCATTAAAGTAGCCAACAATGGTAAGACCGATGCCGATCTGTTAAAAGGTGTGGGATTCAGTGCATATCTGGAGAGCAACCTGAAGAAAAATAAGGACGGTTCCTATGACTTTGCATCTGCAACTCCGGTTGTACTGACCGCAGACGGACAGACAGAAATGTTCACGGATGAGCGTGGATATGCATGCTCCATTCCGCTTGCATACGGAACCTACATTGTAAGGGAGACCACCACACCGCACAACTTCAAACCAGTCGATGACTTTAAGGTTGTGATCTCGGAAAACAATCCGGATCAGCCGCAGGTATGGCGTGTGCTTCTGGACGAAGAGTTTGAAGCAAAATTAAAGATCGTCAAAAAAGATGGCGAGACAAAGAAATCTGTCCTGGTTCCGAATACCGAGTTTAAAGTATACGATCTGGATAACAAGAAATATGTGGAACAGGTGACCACCTACCCATCTACTACGGTACATAAATCTTATTTTACGGATGAGAATGGATACCTGATCCTGCCACAGAATCTGGCTTGTGGAAATTACCGCATCGAAGAAGTGACTGCACCGGATGGATACACCCACAGTGTCAATACCGTGGAAATCAAGGTAGACAGCGATACCGCATACCAGGAAGATCCGGTCAGCGGTGACCTGATCATCGAGGTGGAATTCGAGAACCACCCGGCAAAAGGCAGACTGACCATCCACAAGGAAGGAGAAGTAGTCAAAGGTTTTGACAAGGATTTCACCTATGAGGAAGCCAGCCTTGCAGGAGCCGTGTTTGAGGTTTATGCCGCAGAAGATATCTATACCGCAGACCATCAGAAAGATGAGAACGGCAACCGTTATCTGGAATATGCCAAAGACACACTGGTGGCAACGGTGACAACTGATGAAACCGGAAGTGCCGTAATCGAGAATCTTCCGCTCGGAACATACCGGGTAGAAGAGAAAAAAGCACCGGAAGGCTACACCTGGAATGCCAAAGGGGAAGAGGTAACCTTTACCTATGCCGGACAGGATACCCCGGTCGTAGACGAAGAAGTGACATTTAAAAATGAACGCCAGAAAGTAAGCATCACCGTGGAAAAACAGGACGCAGAAACCGGAAGCGTGGTAGCCGGAGCTGTATTTGGACTTTACAATAAGAAGGAAATCAAATCAGGCAACAAGGTCATCGTGAAAGCAGATACCTTATTACAGGAGATCACAAGCGATGAAAAAGGACAGGCACACTTTACCCTGGACCTGCCGCTTGGAACTTATTATGTAAAAGAGATTTCCGCACCGGACGGTTTTGTATCCTCTGATGAGGTACTGGAATTTGATGCCACCTATCAGGGGCAGGACATTCCGACCATCAAGCTGAAATCTGTGAAGAAGAACCAGCCGACCACCATCGAGATGACCAAATCCGATCTGACCACAGGCGTAGAGCTGAACGGGGCATCCCTTTCTGTTCTGGACAAGGATGGAAATGTGATCGACAGCTGGACTTCCGTAAAGGATGAGCCTCATGTGATCAAATATCTGACTGTTGGAAAAACTTATATCCTCCGTGAATCCCTTGCACCGCTTGGTTATTTAAAGACCACAGATGTGGAATTCACCGTTCAGGATACCGCAGAAGTACAGAAAGTGGAAATGAAAGACGATGTGCCGAAAGCACTGCTGATCGTAAACAAGAAGGGTGAATTCCTTGATAAGATCACCCTGCTGGACAATGTCAAAGGCGTTGTAGAGCATCTGTTTGAGTACATCACAGGAAGCCTGTCAGACGTTACCTTTGAGATTTACGCTGCAGAGGATATCAAAGCAGCCGATGGCGTAAGCCCGGATTACTATTCCAAAGATGAGCTGGTAGCAACTGTGACAACGGACGCAAACGGCATTGCAGAAGTATCTGATCTTCCGGTTGGAAAATACTATGTCAAAGAGGTCGGCACAGCATATGGTTACGTCCTGGATGATGAACCACGATATGTAGATCTTTCCTACCGTGACCAGGATACCCCTGTTGTCGTATACGATGAGGACTGGCAGAACAACCGCCAGAAGGTAAAAGTGAACGTCCTGAAGAAAGAAAAGGATACCGACCGTGTATTAAAAGGCGGCATCTTTGGTTTGTACACCAGAAACGATATCCTGTCCGCATCTGGAAAGGTGCTGATGGAGGCCGATACCCTGATCGAATTAAAAACAACGGATGCAGATGGAAAGATTTCCTTTATTGCAGACCTGCCGATTGACGGAACCTATTATGTGAAGGAGCTGTATGCACCGGATGGATTTGTCACCACCGGAGAAGAACAGGAATTTGTTTTTGAGTACCAGGGAGACAAAGAAGCAGAAGTGTCCTATGAGTTCGTATTTGAAGATGAGCCGACAACCGTGGAACTTTCCAAAACCGATCTGACCACAGGCGAGGAACTGCCGGGAGCCAGATTACAGCTGACGGATGAAAACGGGGCTGTTGTTGAGGAATGGACATCCACCAAGGAGCCGCACATCATCAAAGAACTGGTTGTAGGAAAATCGTACACCCTGACAGAAACCAAGCCGGCCGATGGATATGCCACTGCGGAAAGCATCACATTCACCGTGGAGAATACTGTAGAGATCCAGAAACAGATAATGGAAGATGACGTGACCAAAGTGGAGATTAGCAAAACGGATATTACCGGAGATACTGAGATCGAAGGAGCTAAACTGACCATCACAGATGAAAATGGCAACATCGTAGAAACCTGGACTTCCGGTAAAGAGCCGCATTATATCGAAAAACTTCCGATCGGTGAATACACCCTGAAAGAAGAGCAGGCTCCAAACGGTTATGTTGTTGCAGAAGAGATCACCTTCGAGGTGGCAGATACCGCAGAGATCCAGAAGGTAGCCATGAAAGATGATACCGCAAAGGGACGTCTGATCGTTGAGAAAACAGATAAGGATACCGGAGCTGCACTGAAAGATGCGGAATTTGAACTGAGGGATGCGGATGGCAAAGTGGTAGAAACCCTAACCACTGATGAAAACGGCCATGCAACCAGCGGACTGCTTGCAATCGGAACTTATAAGGACGGCAAATTTGATAAGGCAGCCACCTATTATCTGGTTGAGACCAAAGCACCGGAGGGCTATCAGCTGGATGGGACCAAACATGAGGTGACATTTACCTATGTAGATGACAAAACTCCAGTGATCGAAGTCATCCAGAAAGTGACGAACGAGAAGCTGCCGGAGGATACCCCGTCTGTAAGCAACCCGAAAACAGGTGATGACACCAACCTCTGGATTCCGGCCCTGTGCCTGATTCTTTCCGCAGGCGGTCTGATTGGTATGAGTGTGGCATCCAGAAGAAAGAAGAAAAAAGGGGGCAGATAGGCTGAAACAATTATATTTTGCGTATGGAAGCAACATGGATCTGGACCAGATGGCATATCGGTGCCCAAAGGCGGAGGTGGTAGAAACCGTCCGCCTGGAGGGGTATCGGCTGACCTTTGCAGCCGCAGGAAGCGGTCTTGCCACCATCTTCCCGGAAGAGGGAAGCCATGTGGACGGCGTCCTCTGGTCACTGACCGGGGACTGCGAAAAGAGCCTGGATCTTTATGAAGGCTATCCTGATTTTTACGACAAACAGGAAATCACCGTCAAGAATAAAGGCGGAAGAGAGATCAAAGCCATTGTCTATATCATGACAAAAGATTACATGCAGAACTTTAATCCGCCCGGACGGTCGTACCTGACCGGAATCTTAAAGGGCTGCAGGCAGAATCAGATTCCAACAGAACCAATCCTGAAAGCAGCAAGGAAACCGCCTGTGCCGGGACAGACACAGAAGAGTCAGCCAAAGAAGAGAAAAGCCGGACAGGAACGATGAAAATCGTGAAAAAACTTTTTCAAGCGGTATGTCTTGCTGCTCTTTTCTTAAGTGCCGGATTTCTGATTTACCACATGGTATATCTTCCAATGGAAAACAAAAAGCTGGTGGCAGAGCTGAAAGGGAATTTCCCGGAGCCGGAAGCTCCGGGAGCCTCAGGCTCTGAAAAGAAAGACCAACCAGCTGGAAGAAAATGCCCGGTGGCTGCGGTAGACCTTGTTTCTCTTCGGGAACAATACCCGGATGTGCAGGGATGGCTGACAATACCGGATACCGGGATTGATTACCCGGTGCTTCAGTCCGAACAGGAGAATGGGGAGTTTTACCTGAAACGGAATTACAAAAAGGAATATGACATCAACGGAAGCCTGTTTTTACAGGCAGACTGTAAAGTGTCTGAAAGTCGGAACCTTATCATTTACGGTCACAACATGAACAGTGGGGAAATGTTCGGAAATCTGGACTTATATGCAGATGAAACGTACTATCAGGAGCATCCCTTTGCTTATCTTCAGACAGAGGATAGCATTCAGGAATACCGAATTGTCACGGTGCTGAAAGCAGACAGGAATTTGTTCCCGTTCCAGCAGAAACTTCCAGATGTGGCGGTAGTGCAGGAGTACTTAAAAGCAGCTAAGCAGAGGGAAGTGTTCGAAACCGGAGATGATTACCTGAAGTGTATATACGATAAGGTTTTGACGCTCGTCACGTGTTCATATGAATGGAGTGGTGCCAGGAACATCGTCCTGGCGGTGCCGGTTTCCGGGGCAGTGTGGAGTCAGAAGTGTTCGTAAGTACCCGAAAAGTGCAGAAAATGAGACAAATAATGACCGCACAGGCAGGGATGTGTTCAAAACAGGGGGATTATGTAAGGGTGTGCATTGGTAGTATTTAGGTTGAAAAAAGTGTCTGAAAGTACCAGAAAAGTGCAGAATGTGAGACAACTTATAACCCAGATCCGGCAGAAAGTGTTCCAGAAAGGAGCGTTTCCTGCCGTTATTATTTACTTGGAAAGGATGGTAAAGATTATGAAACGATTTTATACAGCAGAATCCGTAACAGAAGGACATCCGGATAAGCTCTGCGACCTGATCGCAGACAGCATTCTGGATGCGTGTCTGAAAGAGGACGAAAATTCCAGGGTGGCCTGCGAGGTGCTGGCGACCAAAGGGAACATCATTGTGGCAGGAGAGATTACCAGCCGATTTGAGCCACAGGTGTTTGAAATCATCAAAAAGGTGCTGGAGAGTGCAGGCTATGAAGCAGAGGAAATCCACATGGATGCCCTCATCCACAAACAGAGTCCGGATATCGCCGGGGCAGTGGAGAGATCCAGAGAACGCAGAGCAGGGACTGTTTCTGTTCAGAGCGGACTTGCCAGCGGTGCCGGGGATCAGGGAATCATGATTGGCTACGCCTGTGATGAGACGCCGCAGCTTATGCCAATGCCAGTGGTTTTGGCGAACCGCATTGTGAGGGAACTGTCTGCAAGCCGCAGAAGTGGATATATCACGGGAATCCTGCCAGACGGAAAGGCACAGGTGACCGTGGAATACGAAGATGACAGACCTGTCCGTCTGGATACGGTCGTTGTGTCCTGTCAGCATGAAAAGGAAAAATCTCTTCGGAAGCTGGAGCATGAGATCCGGGAGAAAGTGTTGCGCCCGGCACTCCGTATGCTGCCACCGGATGAGGATACCAAGATCCTGATTAACCCATCGGGCAGATTTGTGTGCGGAGGTCTGGATGCAGACACCGGACTGACCGGAAGGAAACTAATGGTGGATACCTACGGCAGCTTGGTACCGCATGGCGGCGGTGCATTCTCCGGGAAGGATTGTTCCAAAGTTGACCGTTCCGGGGCATACATGGCCCGTTACATCGCCAAAAACATGGTAGCTGCCGGACTTGCCAGCCGATGCCAGGTGTCCCTTGCCTATGCCATTGGGGTTGCCCAGCCAGTCATGGTGCAGGTGGATACCTTTGGAACGGGAAAGATCTGTGCGGATGACTGCCTCGCCGCAGCGATCCCTCTGGTGTTCGGGCTTACCCCAAGCCAGATCTGTGACACCCTGCACCTGAAGCGGCCAATCTACCGACAGAGTGCGGTGTTCGGGCATTTTGGAAGAAAGGAATTCCCGTGGGAGAAAACGGATAAGGCAGAGCAGCTCCGGGATACCGTGATGTAATGCCGTGGATTCCGGAAGAAGAGATCAAACGGGCAAGGGAGATCACCGCCATTGAGTACCTGAAGAAATACCAGCCGAACCGCCTGAAAAAATCTTCAGCCAGAAATGAATGGGAGCTGACAGACCACGACAGCTTTAAAATCAACGAGCTCACCAGCCAGTGGCACTGGAAATCCAGAGATATCGGGGGCACCAGTGCTTTAAATTTCCTGATTCATGTAGACGGGTGTTCTTTTCTGGAGGCAGTGCAAATGCTGAAAGATGAGTATCCCACCTATATCCCTCCTCCAGTGGAAGCAAAGCCAAAGAAGCCATTTGTCCTGCCTACGACCAGCCCGGACTGCCGCAGGGTGTTCCGCTATCTGAAAGAGCGGGGCATCAGTGGCGAGGTCTTACAGCGGTGTGTTCATTTGGGAATCTTATATGAGAGTCTGCCCTACCACAATGCCGTGTTCATAGGCCGGGATGAAAACCAGGTGGCAAGATATGCTTTCCTGCGTGGGATTTACGATGCCAGCGGAAAGTCTTTTAAGATGGAACAGGCCGGAAGTGAAAAGGCATACGCTTTTTGTGTTCCGGCGAAACCGGGATGCAGACGGGTTGCTGTTTATGAAGCCTGTGTGGATGTGCTTGCCCACATGACATTGGAACAGAGACAGGGAAGCCGGGATAAGTACCGTCTGGAGCTTGGCGGGATCAGCGCACCAAAAGAAGGGCAGAGCCAGCGGAGCATGAAAAAGCCGCAGGCATTGGAACATTTTCTGTCCCAGCACCCGGAGATCACCGAGATCGAAGTGTGTACCGACAATGACTTTGCCGGACGGTGGGCGTGTGAACATATCCGAAAAGCCTACGAGGGAAACTATCAGATCATCGAGAACCTGCCGGAGATCGAAGGGGCAGACTGGGCAGACATGGCAAAGATGGCTGCCCGTACACCAGAGAAACGGCAGAACAGAGAAGCGAGGTGGTGCCTTGAAAGATAAAATAGAAGTGGAAATGCTGTCACCTCTGATGGCAGAGTTTATTCCGGACTATTCAGACATTGTGGATCTGGATGATGCGGAGCCATTGGAAGGACCTGACCTGGTGCAGTATCAGACATCCATAGCAGAAAAGGTTGATGAAATCAACCGGCTCGGTATGCCTGACAACCAGCCATGCAACCTGATTGATTATTTTGACCGAAACAAGGACATTAAGGAAAAAGTGGAACGCATTACAATGGCGGTAAAAGAACAGGAGGGTGTTTTATATGGCTGTGCAAACCTGACACTCCGGGAGAATCTGACCCCAGAGGAATACCGTGTGGTGGGGCAGTATCTGAGAGGGCAGTACAGCGATGGCTGGGGAGAAAGTCTGGAACAGCGGGAGATCAAGGTAGACGGTGGTGAATTATACTTACATTTCTATGTTGGTGCCGGCTCGGATTTCCAGATACAGGTGAAAGCACCAGAAAACGAGATGCAGGAAAAGCAATCGAAACCAAAGCCGTCCCATCTGAAGCTGAAACTCTTAGGGCATGACGGAAATATTTTCTCAATCCTTGGCGATGCCTCAAGATTGCTCAGATGTGCCGGGATGTCCGAACAGGCCAACGAGATGGCAGACCGTGTCCACAAGAGTGGTAATTATTATGAAGCACTGGGAATCATCAGCGAATATGTGGAAACCGAACTGTCGGACCACCATGAACCGCCCAGAACGCCGAGAAAAGAAATACCGAAAAAAGAGGATACCTGCCGATGAGCAGTTCCCTAAAGAAAAGCACTTCCAGAGAAATCTGGAAAATAAGCGACCGAAAGGATGATGCCTATGGGAAATACCCTGAAACTTGAAGATCTTTTAAAACCGGACTGCCTGCCGGATGAGTCTGCCGGAGGGGAGAACTGGCGTATCCTGCATGGAGATACCTTAAAACTGGTCAAAGGATTCCAGCCGGGGATCTTTGATGCAGTTATAACCGATCCGCCCTATGCGTCCGGGGGAACCAAGCAGAACGAACGCAACCGAACTACCAACCAGAAGTACAGCAGCATGAAAGCAGAAAATGCCCTGCCGGATTTTGATGGGGATAATAAAGACCAGCGTTCCTGGACCCACTGGATGGCAGAATGGCTGTACGATGTGCGGAAAGCCTGCAAGAGAGGGGCTCCGATCTGCCTCTTTATTGACTGGAGACAGTACCCGTCCATCACCGATGCCCTCCAGTGGGCAGGGTGGATCTGGAGAGGGACTGCCGTCTGGGACAAGGGGAACTCCCGTCCGCAGAAAGGCAGATTCCGCCAGCAGGCAGAATATATTGTATGGGGAAGCAACGGACCGATGCCGATCAACCGCCCGGTGTCCTGCCTTCCGGGTGTGTTCCGTTATGGGAATCCCCAGAACCGCATCCATGTGACAGAAAAGCCGCTCCAGCTGATGAAGGATGTCATCCAGATCTGTGAGCCGGGCGGCCTGATCTTAGACCCGTTTGCCGGAGCTGGTACTACCATCCTTGCGGCGGCAGAGTCGGGGTTTCAGGCAGTCGGCATTGAAGTGACCGATGCGTATTATAAGCTGGGAAGCGACCGTGTCCGCATTGCACTGGAAGCTGGGGAAGAAGCGGAAAACAAAGAACCACAGTAGCCGGATGTCTGGCAGACATCTGAAAAAGAGAAGAAAAGAATCCAGATGTCCACAAGACATCCACAGAGCGGAATGCTTTGTGGGTGTTTCTTTTTGGAAAAACGCCGGGCAGAGGAAACCTGTCCGGCCAGGAAAGGAGATGGTCGTATTGGAACAGGCACTTGCTTATGTCTGCTGTTCTGCAGAAGAAGGAAAGACCAAAGTACAGCGGTACTGCCGGAAGATCTACGAACTGGGATATGTGCCGATCTGCCCGCAGTACAGCTTTTCCCCATTCCTTGATGACGGGGATGCAGAGGATATGCAGGCCATGCGGAGAATGTCCCACCAGATATTAAGGCGGTGCAGGATGGTGGTTGTCTGCGGAAAAGAGACCACCGGGACGATGAACACGGAGATCAGCATGGCTGACAGACTCCATATCATCTGTACCACACTGGATGGGTTGAGCAAAATCAAGGAAAATGAATGATTCAGAAAAACGACTGGTTCAGAGGGGACGAAACCGGATGCGACTGGTTTTGCAAGCATAGCGTTTGGATATCCAAACGCACTTTGGGGAGAACCCCAATCCCCCATACCGAGTCGTAAACAGACGAAAGGAGAACGAAAAAATGTTGGGATTTATACTTGGCACAATGACTGGAGGAGTAATGGGCGTTTTTGCAATGTGTCTTTTCATAGCTGGAAAGCGGGAGGACGAGGCGCTGGAGCGGTGCCGGATAAAACGGAAAGAGATCATCGACCACGGCGTGTGCATCTGTTTTGTAAACAGCCAGGGAGAGGAACTGTTCCGTCTGGCAGACGGGGAGAGCCTTGTGCAGAATGCCCCAAATGGAGAGCGGAACGTATCCACCTGCCACTATCTGGATGCCGATTCTGCTATGATCGATGGGAAGAAATGGAACCTTCTGGAATTTGCAAAAGAGATGGAAAAGAGGGGAATCATGCTTGCCCCGATGGAGCTGTGCCAGGTACCGGAAAGGGGGTGAGGCCTATATGAAGAAAAAGATCATTGCTGCAGCCGTAGCCATTGGCGTGCTGACAGGCTTCCTGATCTGGAAAAACCGTGAAATGTAATGGAGTAATCAATAACCCGTTGGAAAGCAGGTGAAGAGATGAGAAAAAGAAACCATGTGATACCAGTCCGCCTCAATGCAAAGGAGCTGCGTTTTCTGGAAGAACAGGTAGAAAAAAGCGGCCTGTCCCGTGAGGAATATATCCGTTCCATCGTCATGGGCGGCGAAGTCCGGGCAAGACCCTGTGAGCATCATGCAGAGCTTTTACGGAAAATATCCGGTCTGTGCAACAATGCCAACCAGCTTGCCCATGTAGCCAACGGCTGTGGGATGGCCGGGGAAGAGAGTATCCGGGAAATGCTCCGCATGACGAAAGAGACATGGAGGCTGGTCAAAGAGGAATGGTAGCCGATGGCATACACCAGTATCATCCCGGTCAGCCGTCTGGACAATTCCATCACTTACATCCGAAATAAGGATAAGACCACAAAGAAAGGGCAGAGTGCCGGCTCTCTGGAAGAAGCCATTGATTACGCCATGAACCGGGACAAGACAGAGCGTTCCGTTTTTGAGGATTCCATCGGCTGTGTCTGCGAGACTGCCTATCAAGATATGGTAGAAACGAAGAAACGCTACCACAAGATGGACGGGGTACAGGGCTACCATCTGGTGCAGAGCTTTGCCAAAGGGGAAGTCACCCCGGAACTGGCACACCAGATCGGCATGGAGCTGGCAGAAAGGCTCCTTCAGAGAAAATACGAAGCAGTCATCACCACCCATCTGAACACGGAGCATTACCACAACCACATCGTGTTTAATTCCGTTAGCATGGAAGATGGGAAAAAGTACCACAGCAACAGCAGGAGTTACTATGAGGATGTGCGGAAAGCTTCGGATGCCTTATGCCTGAAATACGGCTTATCTGTCATCGAGCCGAAAAACGGCAAAGGGAAGTCCTATGCCCAGTGGATGGCAGAACAGGACGGAAAGCCGACCTGGAGAACCTCGATCTGTCTGGATATCCGGGATGCGGTGGCAGAAAGCTTCACATGGAAACAGTTTCTGGACCAGATGAAGCAGAGGGGATACCAGTGGAAGCTGAACCGGAAGTACATTGCATTAAAAGCACCGGGGATGGAACGGTATATCCGTCTGCGGAGCCTGGGGAAGCATTACTCAGAAGAGAGTATCCGGCAGTGGATCTTACAGCCAAAGAGCAGGACACCTGCTGGGAAAGAAGGAATTTCCCGAACCCCGAAAAAGAAGCTAAAGGGGATACAGGCCCTGTACTATTCCTATCTGTATCAGATGGGTGTTCTAAAGCAGAAGCCGAAAAGGATCTCCCCGGTGCTCCGGGCAGATATCCGGAAACTGGATGCCAGGATCGAGCAGATGGAATTTCTCCAGAAGCATCAAATCACCACCCGTGAAGAACTGCTCGCCTACCGTACCCCGTTGGAAGAACAGGTGCAGGCACTCACGAAAGAACGGAAGCGGCTCTACCGGAGCGAACCGGACGGTGTCAGGATCGGTCAGATCAACAAAGTACTGAAGCCGCTTCGGAAGGATATCCGCATTTGTATCCGGATCGAACAGCAGTCCAGAGAGATGGAAGAGCGGATGCGTCTGGCAGAGCAGATCCAGAGACAGGCAGAACAGGAAGAAGATAAGACGGAGAAAACCAGACAAAAGGAAACAGAAAGCAGGTGAACGATATGAATTATGGAGGCGATGCGGCGGACCAGATCGTCCGGTATTCCCTGGACGGCGTGGACCACGGGCTCAGGCTTTCGGGTACGCTGGCAAAGCATCTGGCGGTATTTGTTGCCGCCGTATTAAAAGACCAGAAGAAAACGAGGGGCAAGACCAGAATGGTGCGGATGTTAAAGGAGAACAAGCCATTGAAGTTCTTCACTGTGCCATCTGACCGCCTGCGTGAATTCTGCAGTGAGGGCAGGAAACGAGGACTGCTCTATGTGATCATCCGGGATAAAAAGAACCCGGAGATGAGCGAGGTCATGGTCTTTGCCGATGATGCAGCCAAAGTCAACCGTGTCATGGATAAGATGAACCTTGATTTTGTAAGGAGCGAAGTCGGGGAAGCTGTCCATGAGGTAACCGCCGGAATGGAAGCACCGGAAACCGAAGCAGTACAGGAAACTGTGCAGATGCCGGAGGGCGAGGTGCAGTTTGAAATCAGCGATCTGGACGAAGCATTCCAGGTCGGTGACATGGACTTTTCTGAAGAGGAAAAGAACCAGAATCATCCCGAAAAGGAGTTTTCCGAACCGGAAAATTTTATCCCGGTGCAGGAAGAGGGGGAAGAGAATCTGTCCGGCTCTTCCTTGCACAGCAGAAATATTTCTACCGGGCAGGAAAAAGGGACTGATGCAGGGCAGAGGGAACAGGAGCGTCCCAGTGTCCGCCGGGAGCTGGAGAACATCAAACGGGAAAAAGCAGAGGAATCCCAGAAGCGGAGCCGGGAAAAGAACCGTGGACCAAGGAAAACGCAGAAGAAAGCAAGAAATAAACGAAAGGTGAAAGCGAGGTAGGAGATGGACCTGACAAAATTTTTAGGGCAGGACTCGCAGGAGCAGTCCGCCCAGCGGTTATCGAAAGAAGAATATGCCGCACAGAAAAAGCAGGAGAGGGAAGAAATCTGGGGTATGATCGATGGAAAGGCACAGGAGGTCTTCCAGAATGGGGACTCCTTAAAAGGATTCCTTGATTTTATGGGACAGTGCAAGCCGCAGAGGACAGACAACCTGTTCCTGCTTTATGCACAGAATCCGGAGATCCGGCAGGTCAAGACCTTTGAAAAATGGAAGGAAGAAGGCAAGGTAGTCAAGACCGGAAGCAAGGGATACAACTTCATTGTCGGACAGGAATATGAAAAGGACGGTGTCATCCAGCAGGGGTACTCCATCCAGAAAGCCTATGACATCAGCCAGATCCGTACCAAGCAGCCGGAAGAGGCAGAGCCAAAGCCGATGGACCAGCTGATGGAAGCACTGCTGACCGACAGCGAGGTACGGATTCAGATCGCAGACAATCTGCCGGATAAGGTACAGGCACAGTACATCCCGAACAAGCGGACAATCTATGTCCGAAATGGCATGAGCGAAAATGCAACGTTCCATTCCATCAGCCGGGAACTGGCGTATGCATCCCTGGACCATCACGATGGAAGCTACAGCCGGGCAGGGGTATCGGCACAGGCCTATTGTGCGGCGTATGTGACAGCACAGAAATACGGCGTGGATGTCTCCGGTTTTTCCTTTGACAAGGTATGCCAGATGCAGGCATTCGGACAGAAAGATCCGAAAGAACTCCGCTCCTTTATCCAGGATGTAAAGAGTGCAGCCTATTCCATTGGCAAGCAGGTAGACCGCAACCTTGGCAAAAGCGAGCAGGAATTTATGACCGATGAATTTGCCATCCCGGAGGAAAAAACGGAGAAACCTGCCAAGAGTAAAAAGTCCCCGGAACGCTGATAAAAAGGGGCTTTTCCGGCTCTTTTGCACTAGCTTTCTGGGAGGAAGTGTGGTATGTTGTGGTTGAGAAAAAAGAGGAAAAAAGGAGGCTCGCCTATGACAAGAATGCGATATGTAAAGATGGACCGGATCATGAACCACATGCTGATCCATGCACTCCGGGAAGTGTTCCGGCAGGAAAAAGAACAGGGGCTTCCGGTGGATACCACACGGGATCTGGTTCTGAAGCTGGCAGAGCAGGAAGAGGGAAAGCTCTACCTGACAGAAGCCGAACACAGCAAATCCGTGGAAGCCTTAAACCAGCTCCGGGACACATACCTGAAAAACGGACGCTATTCCGATGGGATCGACAGCGTCCTGTTAAAGATCATGAAATCCAGATACCGCCCATACCGTGGAAGGGGAAGATGAAGAAAGGATGTGGTACAAATATACAGAAATATGACACAAGAAAGAATAGAAGCCATGCGGAGAAGATATCCGCCGGGAACCGAGGTCACGCTTAACAGCATGGAGGGGGAGAGCCACATGCCACCCGGCTTAAAAGGTAAGGTGGATATGGTAGACGATGCAGGGCAGATCCACGTAAACTGGGAGAATGGAAGCAGCCTTGCCCTCGTTCCGGGAGTGGACAGCTTCCACATTACGGACCTGCCAAGAGCAGAGAGGCCCAAACAGCAGCCATCCCGGTAACAAACAGCCGGAAGTCAGACTGGGTGATTTGGCTTGCCGGACTGCCTGTCATCTGGTGGGCAGCAATTCTGATTGCGGATGCCATCCAGCCGGGCAGGAATCTTTTTGAGCTGATGGAGGTTCTCACCGAAAAAATGAACCACCCCTTCCAGCTTCATTATACGGAATATACCATCAAGTCGATGCTGGTCTGCACGTTACTTTACGCAGCCGGGATCGGCATTTTTTATTCCAGTCAGAAGAACTACCGCAGAGGGGAAGAACATGGCTCTGCCAGATGGGGCGATGCCCGGCAGATCTGTAAGAAATATAGCCAGAAGCCGTACTCCCAGAACATCCTGCTGACACAGAACTTCCGCATTAGCCTTGACACCCACAAGCACCGCAGATGTCTCAACATTCTCGTAGTGGGAGGCTCCGGTGCAGGAAAATCCAGAGGCTTTGCCCTGCCAAACATCATGCAGTGCTGCTGTTCGATGGTCATCACCGATCCGAAAGCCGAGCTGCTCCGAAAGACAGGCGGTCTTCTGGAAAAGAAAGGATATGAGGTGCGTGTCTTTGACCTCATCAATCCCGACACATCTTTTTGCTACAATCCATTCGAGTATGTCCACGATGACAAAGACGTGCTCCGTCTTATTTCCAATCTGATACAAAACACCACACCCAAAGGTTCCCAGTCCTCTGATCCCTTCTGGGAGAAGAGCGAAACCGCACTACTTCAGGCACTGATGCTGTATCTGCTCCACGAAGCTCCGCCGGAAGAACAGAACTTCGCCATGATCATGGAGATGTTAGGCTCGGCACAGGTAAAAGAAGAGGACGAGGACTACGAGTCCCCTCTGGACATTTTGTTTGACCGTCTGGAGATGCGGGACCCGGACAGCATTGCCGTCAAGCAGTATCACATTTACAAGCAGGCGGCAGGAAAGACCGCCAAGTCCATCCTGATCAGTGTAGGTGTCCGGCTGGCAGCCTTCAATCTGCCGCAGATCGCCAAGCTGACCAATACTGATGAACTGGATCTTTCCAGCATGGGAGAAAGAAAAGTTGCCCTTTTCTGCTGTATCCCGGATGCAGACACCTCTTTGAATTATCTGGTAGGCATGATCTACAGCCAGCTTTTCCAGACGCTTTATTACATGGCAGACCGTGTGCATGGCGGTGCCCTCCCGGTTCCGGTCAACTGCATCATGGATGAGTTTCCAAACGTATCCCTGCCAAATGAGTTTGAGAAGATCCTGGCAACCTGCCGTTCCCGTTCCATTTACTGCAGCATCATCATCCAGAACATGAGCCAGCTAAAGGCTCTGTTCAAGGACTCCTGGGAAAGTCTGGTGGGCAACTGCGATGAGTTTTTGTACCTGGGCGGCAATGAAAAAGAGACACACAAATATGTATCAGAATTACTGGGGAAAGAAACCATAGACACCAACACCTACGGGCAGACCAAAGGAAAATCCGGCAGCTACTCCACCAACTTCCAGCAGAGCGGAAGGGAGCTGTTACAGCCGGATGAAGTCCGTATGCTGGATAACCAGAATGCACTTCTGTTTATCCGCGGGGAGCGGCCCATACTGGATGCCAAGTATGACCTGATGAAGCATCCCAACATCCGGTATACCGAGGACGGAGGTGCCGGCCCGTTCAATTATGCGAAAGCACCGCTGGCGCATGACGATTTTACATTTGACGAAACAAGATATGACGATTACGAACTGCTTCTGGATGAGGACATCATCGGGGAGCTTTTTTGATGGGAGGAATGCCAATGAATTTACTGAAAAATAAGAAACACACAGAAATCAGGAAAGAGACCGCACCGCTGAAGATGAAGAGAGGGCAGAAGAAACTGTTTGTTCTGTATGCAGTCATGGTACTGTCGATCTGCATTGGGGCGACCTGCGTTTATGCCGCAGGCGATCCGCTGACCGTAGTCAATAACCTGTCCACGTTTATCTTTTCCCTGATCCGCGCCATTGGCCTGATCCTGCTGGGATTTGGTATCGTGCAGGTCGGTCTGTCCTTAAAGAGCCACGATCCAAGCCAGAGGGCAAACGGATTTCTGACACTGGCAGGCGGTATCATCATTACCTTTGCAAAAGAGATCCTGGATCTGATCATGGGATAGGAGAAGAGTCCAGAAGGGGAGCCATGCGAAATGCCGGCTCCCTGCTCACTTTTGAGGATGGGAGGTGAAACTGTTTGAGTGATAACTGGATCGTACAGAATCTAAATTCTGCCTTGCAGACCTGGAGCGACAAGCTGGCTGAAATCTGGACACTGCTGACGCAAAGCCCGGAGAATTTCAAGGGCGGGGCAATCTGGAGCGTGATGACGAACATCAACGGTGGACTGAAAGCCATCGGGTACGGCCTGCTGGTTCTGTTCTTTGCGGCAGGGCTGGTAAAAACCTGTGGGAGCTTCACGGATATGAAAAAGCCGGAACACGTAGTGAAAGCCTTTATCCGTTTTGCACTGGCACAGGGAGCCGTTATGTCCGGCATGGAGCTTCTGACTGCGATCTTTTCCGTTGTGCAGGGCATCGTAACAAATATCATGTCCCACTCCGGGATGGCGGGTGGAACTGTAACGGAGCTGCCCTCGGAGATCGTGGACAAGATCGAAGCGGTGGGGATGCTGGAATCTATCCCTTTGTGGATCGTAACTTTATTAGGAAGCCTGCTGATTACGGTATTGTCATTTGTCATGATTCTGACTGTATACGGGAGAATGTTTAAGCTGTATATGTACACAGCCATCGCACCGATTCCATTGGCAACCTTTGCCGGGGAGCCAACCCAGTCTGTAGGAAAGAACTTTATCCGTTCCTACGCCGGGGTATGTCTGGAAGGAGCCATCATCGCACTGGCCTGCATCATCTTTTCGGTGTTTGCATCAAGTCCGCCGGCCATCGGGGACACCAGCCTGTCCGCCGTGACCATTGTCTGGAATTACGTCGGGGAACTGGTATTTAACCTGCTGGTACTGGTCGGGGCAGTCAAGGCATCCGACCGTATCGTAAAAGAAATCATGGGATTATAGGAGGCGAAAAAAATGGAAGAACCAAAGACACTGAGCTACGACTGGCAGTATGGCCGGGAGGAATTATTTCTCAGGGTAGACAGTTACATGAGCGATGACAATCTCTATATCGGGCTTTACCATATGGAAGATGGATACCCGGAAAGCTTTGCAGACCTTACGGTAAACCTGCCTTTTGCTCCGCTGGGCGGTATCAATGAAGCCTATATCGACCACAATTTCAGCAAAGAAAAGCTTCGTTTTATAAAGCAGCATAAGCTGGGAACGATACAGCCGGATACCGCATCCTCCGGTTACTGCATTTTCCAGAGGGTTGCATTCGACCTGAAAAAACTGGCAGAGCTTGATCCGGAAGGAACAAAAAGATTTATGGAAAGAAATGGCATACGGCAAAGGGATGTACCAAAACAGAAACAAAAGAAAAAACAGAGATTACAAAGAGAAAGGTAGAAAACAACATGGAAGTGAAAATGAATAAAGAAATCCGAGACTATCAGGAGTCAATGTTCTGGGGCTTAAGCTTCCGGCAGTGCTTATTTTCGGTACTGGCGATCCTGGCAGCCCTTGGAATCTATTTTGTCACCCGGAAATATGCCGGGGAACAGGTAACCGGATGGCTGTGCATCCTTGGGGCGGCTCCCTTTGCAGCCTGCGGCTTTTTTCGTTACCACGGCATGACGGCAGAACAGTTTGCATGGGTAGTCATTAAATCCGAACTGCTGTACCCGAAGCGGCTGGTATTTAAGTCGGAGAACCTGTACTTTTCCTGCATGGAAGAGAGCCTGCGGCTGGGTGAGAAAATGATGGGAAACGGAGCGGAACTTCTGGAAAAGAAGCGGACGAAACAGAAGAAACCAAAGAAGCGAAGAGGAAGGGGTGATGCCTTTGATTAAAACCCTGAGTCAGACACTGAAACAGGACAAGGAAAAATTTAAAGTACCGAAGTCTGTCCAGCAGGCCATCCCGATTCGCAAGATCTGGCCAGATGGTATTTTTCAGGTGGAGAGCAAGTATTCCAGGACATTCCGGTTTACGGATATCAACTATTCCATTGCCAGTAAAGCGGACAAGACGGAAATGTTCCTGGACTACTCTGAACTTTTAAATGCACTGGATTCTGGCTGTACGGCGAAGATCACCCTGAACAATCGTAAGATCAACAAGGAAGAGTTTGAGCAGTCCCTGCTGATCCCGATGAAAGGGGACGGTCTGGACGAGTACCGGAAAGAGTACAATGACATGCTCCTTTCCAAGATCTCCGGTACCAACAACAGTATCTACCAGGAACGCTATCTGACCATCAGCGTCCACAAGAAAAACATCGATGAAGCCAGAACCTATTTCGCACGTGTGGGAACGGACATCATCACCCATCTGGCCAAGCTGTCCTCTATTGGGGAAGAGCTGGATGCAGAGCAGAGGCTACAGATCTTCCGGGACTTTTTCAAGGCAGACGTTCCACAGAGTTTTTCATTTGACATGAAAGCCTTTGCGAAAAAGGGACACAGCTTCAAAGACTGGATCTGCCCGGACACGATGGAATTCCATAACGACCATTTCAAGCTGGGCGAGCAGTACGGCAGAGTCCTTTTTATGGAAGATTACGCCAGCTATGTAAAGGATGAGATGATCTCCGAACTGTGCAGCCTTGGCAGGAACCTGATGCTGTCCATTGATATCATCCCCGTACCGACAGACGAAGCGGTGCGTGAGATCCAGAACCGACTGCTGGGCGTGGAGACAAACGTCACCAACTGGCAGAGACGCCAGAATGCCAACAATAACTTTTCAGCCGTAGTTCCCTATGACATGGAGCTGCAGAGAAAAGAGACCAAGGAAATGCTGGACGATCTGACCACCAGGGATCAGAGGATGATGTTCGGCATCCTGACAATGGTACATATGGCAGACAGCAAGAAACAACTGGACTCCGATACGGAAACCCTGTATTCCATTGCGAGAAAACACCTCTGCCAGATGGCAACTTTGAAGTGGCAACAGGTCGATGGACTGAATACCGTCCTGCCGTATGGCCTGCGGAAAATCGATGCAGTGCGTACCCTTACTACAGAATCCACCGCCGTCCTGATCCCGTTCCATACGCAGGAAATCATGCAGCCGGGAGGCATCTATTATGGGCAGAATGCCGTCAGCAAAAATATGCTGGTGGCAGACCGAAGGAAGCTGTTAAACGGCAACTCTTTCCGACTGGGTGTCAGCGGCTCCGGCAAGAGCTTCTCGGCAAAAGAGGAGATCGTAGACCTTGCCCTTTCCACGGAAGATGACATCCTCATCCTCGATCCGGAGTCGGAGTTTGCTTCTCTGGTGGAAGCCTTAAACGGAGAGGTCATCCGGATCTCGGCAACCTCGGATACCCATCTGAATGCACTGGATATGGATTCTGCCTATGGCAATGATCGAAATCCTCTGATTGAGAAGTCAGAATTTATCCTTTCCCTGTTTGAGCAGCTCGTAGGAGCCGGAAACCTTTCGGCAAAGGAGAAATCCATCCTTGACCGCTGCACCGCAGATGTGTACCGGGATTATATGAGGGGCGGTTACAAAGGGCAGGTGCCGACCTTAAAGGACCTGTACCGACAACTCATGCTCCAGCCGGAAGAAGAAGCCAGAGGGCTGGCTCTGTCTTCGGAACTGTTTATCAATGGCAGTCTGAACACCTTTGCCCAGGAAACCAATGTCAACACGAAGAGCCGTATCATCGACTATGACATCCGGGAGCTGGGCGAACAGCTGATGCCCCTTGGCATGCTGGTCACACTGGATTCGATTTTTAACCGTGTGATCCAGAACTGGAAGAAGGGAAAAACGACATGGATCTTTGCGGATGAGTTTTATCTGCTGTTCCGCTATGAATACAGTGCGGACTTTTTCTACCGCCTGTACAAGCGTATCCGTAAGTATTCCGGATTTGTAACCGGACTTACCCAGAACGTTGAGGAACTTCTGAAATCCGATACCGCCCGCCTGATGCTGGCGAACAGTGAGTTCCTGATCCTTTTGAATCAGGCTACCACCGACCGGGATGAGCTGGCGGCACTTCTGAATATTTCAGACAACCAGTTATCCTACATCACCAATGTGGGTGCCGGCCATGGTCTGATCCGCTGTTCCGGAAATCTGGTGCCGTTTGAAAATTCGTTTCCAAGAAATACAAAGCTGTACCGCCTGATGACGACCAAGCCGGGCGAAGGGTAAGAGCGGGACAAGCCGGGACTGGAGGTGAGAGATGAAGGATATCAAAACCAAAGAAGTTACAACAAAACCAAAGACCAAAAATCCTGCCTCCAGAATCCCCAAGGAGCTGATGCGGACGGCCATACTGGAGAGCAAGGAAAAATCCCAGGCCATCGCAAATGCCAGGGACAATGACATGGGAGAACAGTCCCCATCCGAATATGCCAGTGGGAAAGTCGCATCCGCAGAGGAATGGGCTGCAAGAAAGACAGGCAGAACTGTAACCAGAGCCGGAAAGACAGCCGCACAGACTTCCTACGAGAAGATCAAACAGAGAGCCGCTGGCAAAAAAGAAGTAGAAAAAGAAGCGGAGAAAGAAACCGCCAGAGGAACAGGGGACACACAGACCGCCGATCCTGCTAGCCGGGAAGCACCCGAGCAGAAGAGCCGGGAAGTACAGATTCAGAATGCCCAGCGGCAAAAGGCGGTTTCAGATGCCGTCAAAACAAAAGAGCAGAAGATCCGGGCTGCCAGGGAGACACCAAGAATCCAGAATGGACAGGAAATGTCGGAAGGTGGATCGCTTTCCATCAAAAGACAAAACCAGAAAAGCAAGGCCGGAGATACCGCAAGGCAGAATGCCATCCGCCAGAAACAGCCGGAAACCATACGGATCAAGGAAAAGCCACGGAAACAGTTGGAGCCGAAGACCATACAGCGGCGTACTATTAAGACCGCCCCTCCATCTGTGAAGATCAGCATCCAGCCAGAGCAGAAGCTCCGGGTGGCCAGTTCCAACGCCCTGACAGCCCGGATGCAGAAGCAGATGGAACGAAGGGCAGCGAAGCAGGCGGCGAAGAAAGCCGCCTTGCAGACTTCCGATGGAGTCCGCCGGATACAGAAAACGGCAAGGGCAGGAGAGAATACCTTCAAGGCAGCTAAGGCCGCTGTAGAAGCGGCAGCGAAAACGGTGCAGTCCATGATGGCTGCACTGGGAGCCGCCGGAGCGGTCATGGTTCTGCTTCTGGTTATCATGGTCGGGATCATTGGCGGTGCGGCATTCTCTGGAAGCTCAGAGAGCAACGAAGCACTCAGCCAGGAAGTACTTTCCTATACGGCAACCATCCAGAAATACGCCAACCAGTATGGAATCCTCGAATACGTTTCCGTGATACAGGCAATCATGATGCAGGAATCTGGCGGCCGGGGGACCGATCCCATGCAGAGCAGTGAGTGCCCATACAACACCCGGTATTCCAACAGCCCGAATGCCATCCAGGATGCCGACTATTCCATACATGTAGGAATCCAGTATTATGCGGACTGCCTGAAGGAAGCCGGATGCACCAGCCCCCAGGACATGGATAAGCTGAAGCTGTCCCTGCAAGGGTATAACTACGGCAACGGATACATAACGTGGGCGCTCCGAAACTACGGGGGCTACAGTGCAGAAAATGCTCTGCAGTTTTCCAATGATCAGGCTGCTTCGCATGGCTGGAGTGCCTATGGCGATCCAGAATACGTCCCTCACGTCCTGAGGTATTATTCCAGCGGCGGATTGTTTGCCGGCCTGTTTGGAGGCAACGGCCAGATCGTATCCGTGGCACTTACCCAGCTTGGAAATGAAGGAGGCCAGAAGTTCTGGTCATGGTATGGATTTGACAGCCATGTGGCGTGGTGTGCCTGCTTTGCCAGCTGGTGTGGGGATCAGGCAGGACTGATCGAGAGCGGCAAGATGCCGAAGTTCTCCCTATGCGATGATGGGATCGCGTGGTTTCAGGGCAAGGGAAAATGGAAGAGCAGAGGATATTCGCCAGCACCCGGAACCCTGATCTTCTTTGACTGGAACGGGGACGGAACCTCAGACCATGTGGGAATCGTGGAGAAAATTGAGGGAAGTACCGTATATACGGTAGAGGGAAACTCCAGTGATGCCGTGAACAAGAGAAGCTATGATATCAATAACGGAACGATCATGGGATACGGCATACTTTGAAAATTAATATGTTGACTCTTAGAGAGTAGTCAATAGTTTAGATTACCTTGACTAAAAAACAAATATAAAGTATTATGTGATTAGCTTCGACTAACTAGAAAAAGGAGGGCGCACGATGACAAACCAATATATGACGAAGCTGTATCACGATCTGCTCTCCAACTCTCCGCAGACAGTGACAATAGATATTCCGGCTGATATGGGAACAGGTCAGATTTCGCAAGTTGTTACAAAGCAAGGAGCAGTTGTTTCGGACTGGAAAATGAATTATTTTTCAGATATGAACGTGCAGGGAGTGAGTAGCGAAGAATACATTCAAATGTTGTTCTGCTTCAATGATGGTGTTTCCTGGAATATTGCAGATAGCCGACAAAGTATCAGCATACAAAAAGGTGAGTCCTGTATTTATCGTGGACACGGGAAAATGGAATATCTGTGCTATTCCAAACAAAACGATTTCCTTTTCAAAAATGTAAAAGTACCACTGTCGTATTTCCGTAAAATTATGAATGACTATTTTGATGTTGGTGAGATTGAGGTTTATCAGAAAAAACTATTGGAAGGTATATCAAAAGTAGGTATTACTCCCTATATGGAGCACATTTTTGCGGAACTGAAAGACTTCACGCAATATCGCGGCGGATTGGGATACCTGTTTTTGGAAAGCAAAGTTTTTGAGTTGTTATCTGTATATTTGAGTGAGATTTTGGAACTGAGTATTCTTGCGTCAACTTATATAGCAATTTCCAGAAGTGACCGAGAATCCATCATAGAAGCGAAGAGAATCATTGACAGTCAGCTTGCTTTGGCACCAAGTTGTGAGGAATTGGCTCGAAAAGTCAATATTAGTACTTCAAAATTGTCAAAGGGTTTTTCCTCGCTGTTTGGAACATCGGTTCATGCGTATATTATAGATCAGCGATTGGAAAAGGCGGCAAGTCTACTATTAGAAAGTAATTTGAACGTAAGTCAGGTGGCAGCATTTGTAGGCTATTCAAAACCGAGTAACTTTGCTTCGGCATTCAAAAAGAAATATGGGGTAATTCCTAAAAACTATAAAACGGAAAATACGATTGGTTAAAATTAAAAAATACCGATTTTGGGTAGAATAAAACCGTTTTTGGGTTGGAAATGTAGGCGTAAATTGTTATTATATGTGGTGTAGTTAGAAAATACTAACTACACCATTTTTTAGATAGGAGGATACTGGTATGAGTTCCCAGAAAAAAAGTTCCCGGCTTGAGGGAAAAGATTTAATTACTATCGGCATCTACACCGTCATCTATGTCGTCATTGTTATGCTGGTGGCGATGCTTGGCTTCATCCCCATTTTTATTCCGCTGATGGCGGTGCTGTGTCCTTTGATTGGCGGCATCCCCTATATGCTGTATGTTACAAAGGCTAAAAAATTCGGGATGACTGCAATCATGGGTTTCCTGATTGGCCTAATCATGGTGTTCTTCGGCAACGGCTATCTTACTATGGTAACTGGTCTTGTTGGCGGCCTGTTGGCTGACGTGATCCTGAAAAAGGCAGACTACAAAAGTGCAAAGAGTACAGTTCTTTCCTGCGGTGTGTTCAGCATCTGGGTGTTTGGCAACTTTGCTCCCATTTTCCTGAACCGTGAAAGCTATATGGTAATGCTGACTGAAGGATACGGCGCTGAATATGCAGCTACCCTTAATACATATATGCCTATGTGGATTGCGCCTATTCTGCTGGTTGCCTGCTTTGTGTTTGGCCTTGTCGGAGGTATGATTGGGAAAGCCATTTGCAAAAAGCACTTCCAGCGTGCCGGTATTGCATAATGGCGCGGGAAATTCTGCTCAGCAAAAAAACAGAACAAGGGTTGCGGCTCGATCCGCGTACAAAACTGTTGCTCATCTTCATCATAAGCATTTTTGTCATGGGTGGAACAGGCGGAGAAGCTATGGGACTGATCCGCCTTGTTCTTTGTGTAGTTCCGGCTATATTGCTGCTCACCTCGAAACAATGTGCAAAAGCTGTGGGCTATATTGCTGTGTTTTCTGTTTTTTATGCTGTCCAAATTTATGTTTTGCCGCACCTTACGGGGATATTGAATTTCCTTGTTCTGTTTACAACAGGATTCTTCTGCCGAATCCTTCCCAGTGTTGCGATTGCTGCCTATGCAGTGAAAACAACAACGGTCAGTGAATTGATTTCCGGCATGGAAAGAATCCATATGCCTAAAGAAGTGACGATCCCCTTAACGGTCATGTTCCGCTTCTTTCCAACTGTCTTTCAGGAGTCAGAAGCAATCAGTGACGCTATGAAAATGCGTGGGATTAAACTTGGAGGGAAAAAATCTTCAAAAATATTGGAGTATAAGCTGATCCCGATGATTACCTGCTCCGTGAAAATCGGTGAGGAACTTTCCGCTGCGGCAATTACCCGTGGCCTCGGCGCTCCTGTCAAACGCACAAACATTTGCCAGCTTAAATTCAATTTTGCCGATGTGGTGCTGATCTTGTTTTGTTGCTTTGTAGTGTTTTGGGCGATTGCTTCCCCGATAATTTCCGCAGGAGGGATTTTGCCATGATAGATTTTCAAAATGTTTCTTTTTCTTATGGTGAAGAATCCAGCGGCGGAGGGATTAGAAATGTCAATCTCACCATAAACACAGGGGAATTTGTTTTACTCACGGGAGAATCCGGCTGTGGGAAAACAACGATTACCCGTTTGGTAAACGGGCTGGTGCCTCATTATTACGAGGGCAATTTAGAGGGCAATGTCCTTCTGGACGGAAAAAGCGTATCAGATACGCCGCTTTATGACTTGGCTGCTATGGTGGGATCTGTATTCCAGAATCCCAAAAGTCAGTTTTTCAACGTGGATACGGATAGTGAATTAGCCTTTGCCTGTGAAAATTTAGGCTATCCTCAGGAGGATATCCTGAAAAGGATTGACCGGACAGTTTCCGATTATCATATTGAAGATTTGATGGGGCGAAGCGTGTTTGCTCTGTCCGGAGGCGAAAAGCAAAAAATAGCCTGTGCTTCATCAAGTGTATTGCTGCCGGGAATTATGGTCCTGGACGAACCATCTTCTAATTTGGATATGGCTGCTATTGATGACCTGCGGCAGGTCCTAAGCCTCTGGAAAAAGCAGGGCAAAACAATTCTGATCGCAGAACACCGCCTTTACTACCTTCACGATCTTGCAGATCGTGTGCTGTATGTAAAAGATGGGGAGATTGAACGGGAATACACGCCTGCTGAATTTGACAGCTTATCGGATGGCACTCGAAAAGAAATGGGGCTGCGGCCGTTTTCTCTCTCGAAGTTGAAGCCTGCGAATCAGTATCAGGCGCATACAGCTAAACAGATGGAATTTCAAAATTTCTGCTTTGCGTATAAAAAGCGGGAACCGGAAAGCCTCCATATTCCGAGTGCAGAACTGCCTGTTGGAGAAACGATTGCCATTATCGGTCTGAATGGCGCTGGAAAATCTACTCTGGCCCGCTGTATTTGCGGACTGGAAAAGAAGTGTGGCTTTTTGCAGGTTGACGGGAAAACCCTTGATTGGAAAGCCCGGCTCAAACATTGCTACATGGTAATGCAGGATACCAGCCATCAGCTATTTACCGAAAGCGTGGCGGATGAAGTGCTTCTGAGCATGGACAACAAGGATGAAACTGTTGTGGATAAAATCCTTAAACAGTTTGATCTGCTGGAATATAAAGACAGGCACCCGCTTTCTCTTTCCGGCGGGCAAAAACAGCGGGTAGCGATCGCGTCTGCCATTGTGAGTAACCGGGAGATCATTGTGTTTGACGAACCAACAAGCGGGCTTGATCTCAAACATATGCGGGAAGTTGCGCGGAGTTTGAAGTCACTCGCGGATCAGGGCAAAACGCTTCTTGTTATTACGCATGATCCGGAGTTGGTGATGGCGGGATGTTCGTATGTAGTCCATATGGAAAAAGGGCAAGTAAAAGAAAGCTATCCATTGGACGAATCCGGCAGTAAAAAGGTTTTGGATTTTTTCCGAATCCGCCAGTGAATTTTAGAAATTATGAATGTCAGGGCCGCC
This sequence comes from Blautia sp. MB18-30, assembly GCF_023669475.1. Lineage (NCBI taxonomy): Bacteria > Bacillati > Bacillota > Clostridia > Lachnospirales > Lachnospiraceae > Blautia > Blautia sp. MB18-30. The sequence goes on from NZ_JAMOYY010000013.1 coordinate 78,616, forward strand.
TTGACTGGACAGAAAGATAATGATAAGAGGCCGCTTTACTTTGGCGGCCGCTTATTTTTGAAGCACAGACAGTACGGCTCAATATAAGGAGGGCTTATGTTCAAAAAAATCTTTGAGTACGCAGGGCCATATAAGAAAAATATGTATGTGGCCACGGTTGTCGTACTGGTCAGCGTTCTTATGGGCATCCTGCCTTTTGTGCTGGCCTATCAGGTCATTTCGCCATTGGTTATGGGCGATTCTGTTGAAACAGAATTTGTTTTATTGCGTGTTATAGGGGTTTTGATCTGTCTTGTTTTGCAGGCGTTTTTTTATGGATGGGGATTATCAATTTCTCATAAAGCAGCATATAACACATTGTTCCGGCTGCGGGTATCTCTGCAAAAGAAGTTTGAGAAACTTCCCCTTGGCATTGTGGAGGAAAAAGGGACAGGCACAATCAAAAAGCTGTTTGTCGATGATGTGGACAGCTTGGAATTGCTCCTTGCTCATTCAGTCCCAGAGGGTATCGCAAATTTACTGATTCCGCTGGTGATTTATGTTGCTATGTTTTGTGCGGACTGGAAACTGGCTCTTATGTCTTTGGCCTCTATCCCGATCAGCCTGCTCTCCATGGTCATTATGTACTCTGTTGGAATGAAGCGCATGGGTCCCTACTATCAGTCTGCACAGAAAATGAACAACACGATCATTGAGTACATCAATGGTATGGAGGTTGTCAAGGTATTCAATAAGGACGCAGATTCCTATGAGCGGTTCCGCAAAGATGTATCAGATTATCGGGACTATACTCTGGCGTGGTACAAGGCGGCGTGGCCGTGGATGGCAATTTACAGCAGTCTGCTTCCATGCACCATTATTCTGACTTTACCTGTTGGCGCATGGTTCGTTCTCTCTGGCTGGTCTACTTTGCCTAATTTGATCTTGGTACTGTGTCTTTCTTTAAGTATTGGTATGCCACTGCTGAAATCTCTCGGTTTCCTGCCTACCATGCCCCAGCTCAACTATAAAATTTCTGCATTGGAGCAGGTGTTGGATGCGCCAGAGCTCCAGCAGACAGAAGATGCGTTCCACGGGAAAGATGACACCATTACTTATGACCATGTTTCTTTCGCTTATCAGACCACACAGCCCGGCCCGGATGGAAAGCCTGTTGTAATTGAGGATGAAGTTCTCCATGACATTTCCTTTACGGCAAAAGCTGGACAGAAAACAGCCCTTGTTGGTGAATCTGGCTCCGGCAAGAGTACATTAGCGAAACTGCTGATTCACTATTATGACCCACAGAAAGGCAGTATTTCCATCGGTGGGCAGAAATTATGCGATATGAGCCTTGAAGCACTCAACAGCCGTATTTCCTATGTGGCGCAGGATCAATACCTGTTCAACACCTCTCTGCTTGAAAACATTCGGCTTGGTCGGCTGAACGCAACGGATGAAGAAGTGGTGGAGGCCGCAAAGAAAGCTCAGTGTATGGAGTTCCTTGAGAAACTTCCGCAGGGTATTCATTCAATGGCTGGTGATGCAGGAAAAATGCTCTCCGGCGGTCAGCACCAGCGTATTTCTCTGGCAAGGGCAATCTTAAAAGATGCTCCAATTGTGGTGCTTGACGAGGCAACTGCCTATGCCGATCCCGAAAATGAGGAAAAGATGGAAGCTGCCATTGCAGAGCTTGTAAAAGGTAAGACCCTTGTGGTTATCGCGCACAAATTACCAGCCATTATGAACGCAGATCAGATTTGTGTTATGGATCACGGAAAGCTGGTTGCAACGGGCAAACATCAGGAGCTGATCCAGTCCTGCCCAGAATATCAAAAGTTGTGGAAAGCGGCACAGGACAGCGCCGAGTGGAAAGTACATACTGCAAAGGAGGGGAAATAAATGTTTGCTTTGTTTTCAAGAATATTGAAACTTTCCGACCATTATAAGAGCCGTATTCAGGGCGCATTTGTTTGTGCGTTTCTGGAATCCATTCTGTCCAAAATGCCGATTTTTCTGGCCTTTGTGGTTTTGAGTGGATTTGCAAATAAGACGATTACCGGGCAGACTTGTCTTTATGTGGGACTTGGCCTTGCCGCTATTGTGCTGGTTCAGATGCTCGTCCACTATCTTAGTGACAGCCTGCAAAGTGCAGCGGGATATTTGATGTTCGCTGACAAGCGTATCGAATTGGGCGGCCATCTGCGGAAACTTCCGATGGGATATTTCACTTCCGGCAATATTGGCAAGATCAGTTCTGTCCTCAGTACCGACATGGTGTTCATTGAAGAAGTCGCTATGAGTACGCTGGGAAACATGATGAGCTATCTGCTGTCCTCGCTGGTTTTGCTGGCGTTCATGTTTTATCTGAATTGGCAGATTGGCTTGATTGCTGCGATAGTTACTATTTTGGCATGGCTGGTATCTAAGGGAATGAACAAAGTTTCCCTACGAGAAGCAGCAGGCCGTCAGGAGCAGAGTGAACGGCTGACCGATGCGGTGCTGTCTTTTGTGGAGGGCATTGGTGTTATTAAGAGCTATAACCTGCTTGGAGAAAAATCCGAAGAACTGTCCGGCAATTTCAAACGTTCCAGAAATACATCGCTTGATTTTGAACGGAAAATGACCCCGTGGACAATGGGGCTGAATATCCTTTACGGTATTGGTATTGCGGCAATTTTCGGTCTGTCTATTGTGTTGGAACAGAGCGGTGCGCTTTCTTTGGCTTATGTGTTGGGTGTTCTGCTATTTGTATTTGATCTTTTTGGCCCGTTGAAGGCTCTCTATGGAGAAGCATCCAGACTAACCGTTATGAACGCTGCCCTTGATCGTATTGAAGCGGTATTGGATGAACCGGAACTTTCCGACAACGGCAAGCAGCATATTCCGGCTCAGGCACAGCCGGGACAGCCGGAAGTCCTGTTCAACGATGTTACATTTGCTTATCAGGATAAAGAGGTTTTGCACCATATCAGTTTTGCCATGAAGAAAAATTCTATGACAGCGCTGGTTGGGCCATCCGGTAGTGGTAAGTCCACCATTGCAAACTTACTGGCGCGGCTTTGGGATGTAAAATCCGGCAATGTGACGATAAGGGGTGTGGATATTCGCAATGTACCTCTGTCGGAATTGATGAATCAGATCAGCATGGTATTCCAGCGCGTGTATCTGTTTCAGGACACCATTTACAACAATATCATCATGGGAAAGCCAGATGCCACGGAAGAAGAAATCTATGAGGCTGCCAGAAAAGCCCGCTGCTATGATTTCATTATGGCTCTGCCTGATGGGTTCCAGACAGTGGTTGGCGAAGGCGGTGCGACACTCTCTGGTGGCGAAAAGCAGCGTATTTCGATTGCCCGCTGTATCCTGAAAGACGCGCCTATCGTTATTTTGGACGAAGCTACCGCGAGTGTGGATACGGACAATGAAAGCTATATTCAGGAGGCTATTTCCGAATTGGTGAAGGGAAAGACCCTGCTTGTAATTGCTCACCGCCTAAATACCATCCAGAACGCCGATCAGATTTTAGTTATAGACAACGGCCAGATTGCACAGCAAGGAACCCATGAGGAACTTTTGAAACAGCCTGGTATCTATCAGGATTTTGTCAATATCCGAAAGAGTGCGGCTGGCTGGAGTCTTGCTTAATGGCGAAAGGAGCTGCCTATGAAACTTCATACTGCCGGAGAGGATTATTTGGAGGCCGTGCTTATACTCCAAAAGAAGCTCGGTATGGTGCGCTCTGTGGATGTTGCCCGGTACATGGAAGTTTCAAAACCCAGCGTATGTTACGCAGTAGGAACTTTACGAGAGGGTGGCTTTTTGACAACAGACGAAAACCATTATATACACCTGACCGACCTTGGCTGGGATGTGGCTGAAAAAATTTACGAACGCCATTGTTTTTTTACTCATCAACTTATATCCGTTGGAGTTAATCCACAAATTGCAGAAGTTGATGCTTGTCGCATGGAACATGCAGTCAGTGATGAAAGTTTTCAAAAACTGAAAGAGCATGCGATGAGAGAGATTGCTTCACAAAAAATTGACAATACATTTGATGATTTTCCTGTGAAGAAGTAGAAAATGTTGCTTTGCTAAAATAGATTAAATATGAAAGACACAAAATACAAGATATTAGCATATTTTGACAATCAATCATATCGAAAACTATTCAATGAGATAAACTCAGATTATGCAGAAAATCTACAAATTTTACTGCATAATTTGAGTTTATTTTCTTATGATGTGCTTATAATAGGAGTGATCCTTTATAAAGAGAACATAAGTAATATTATATCTGCTATTAGAAAAATAACGCAGATACCAATTATTATTTTGACGGATGCTTCCTCTTTATTGTGTATGTCATGGAAAAAAGAATTAATATACGCTGGTGCAGATTGTGTAATGGATATAAATAGCACTATAGAAGAAGTAGATCTGCAGATTTTTTCATTGGCACGACGAAATAATAAACAAAAAATAACTCAAAAGCAATCCGAAACGATGATTGATAAGGGAAAACTTGTAATGGATCATAAGAAACATAAAGTATTTTGGAATAATGTAGCGTTACATTTAACACGACAAGAATATAATTTTTTATACTTATTAGCGGTGACACCGATGAGAGTATACACATTTGAACAGATTTACCAGCTCGTATGGAAAGATTATTCTGTTGGTGATATTAAAAATATCATCTGGTGTCTGGTAAAGCGATTGAGAAAAAAGTTGAATGTCGTTGAAGACGGTGCCGGGAATTGCATTGTCAGTGTCAGGGATATAGGTTACAAATTTGAATTGAATAATGAAAACGAACAGCAGTAAGGCGAATAATCCGTAAAAAGATTGTTCGTCTTATTTTATTTGTGCTGGAAAGAAGGTGATAAAAATTGACCGTCAATTGACAGGTTTCTGACCGTTAACTGACAGGTGCATCCGATACACTGTGCCTTTGTAAAGATATGATTACAAAGGAGATCCGTGTTTGCAGGGAAACAGCAGAGATGCCGGACATTCCTGTGGACAGGAAGAACGAGCCAGATCACCGCCACACTCCGATTTGATTTCACAAAAATTCAGATCGGAGGAAAAGATAAGTGGCTTATAACAAAGCAAAAGAAGAATATAGATGGAATCAGTGGAAAGCAGAGGAAGAACAGATCCTGCGTGAACAGGGCGTGGAAGAAGAGACGATCCAGAAGCTCAGGGAGTATGACTGGGAGGATTTCAAGGCAGAGCGGAGATTCCGGGAACACCAGACCTCGCTTCTGGACTGCATGGAACTGCTCCTGGAAGAAAAAGAAACGAAAGAATCCCAGCCGGAGAGCGTGGAAGCTCTGCTGGATACCGTGGAGAACGAAGAACTGCTTCAGATCCTGTTATCAACTGATAAGAAAACTCTTCAGATGATTGTCCTGAAGATGATGGGATATGCACCAAAAGAGATCAGTCATCACATGGAACTGCCGGAGCAGACGGTTTATACAAGACTGCGGAGATTAAGGGAAAAGATCAAAAAGTCCATGAAATTTGAATAAAACAAAAGGTTCTCATCGGCTGACTATTAGAACGAACAGACAGGAGGATTGATACGATGGATGAGAAAGAAGTGTCCGAAATGCAGGAAGAAATGATGACGGTACTGGTAGTTGAGCCGATGAAAGCACCTTATGTCAAAAGCATCCCGAATGAGCTGGAGAATCTGCAGCAGGCAGTAGGCGGTGACATTGAAATGACCTATCCGTTTGAAGATGAAGTTGGAATCCTTTTAAACGGTAATGGAAAATTTGAGGGATTGCCACTGAATCGGGCGTTATATGATGACCACGGACAGATTTATGATGCCATAGCCGGAACTTTCCTTGTGGTAGGGCTGACAGAAGATGATTTTACTTCGCTGACACCGGAGCAGATTGAAAAGTTTAAAGAAAAATATCAGTCACCGGAAATTTTTAATCTGTTTAACGGAGAACTCCATGTGATGAAGATGCCGCCGCAGGAACAAAAAGAACAGAAGAAAAGCCAGAAGAACGATGCACAGCAGAAGCATCCGGCAAAGAAGAAAAAAAGATCCGGGGATGCAAGATAAAAAAATTTTTCTGTAGGATGAATAAAAATATACACTGCCATCGGCTAGTAAGCAGAGGGACATCCCTCGGCTGTTCTTTGGCAAGTGAATATCGGCACTACAGGTACGTTCCCAACCGTAGAAGCGTGACAGCATGAGCGCCATGATTAAGTATAGGGTAAAGATTCTTAGACTTGGAGCGAGGAAGCATAGCTGTGAATAAGGCGGTGGCAGCCTTTCGCCAGGATCACGGACGGGGGATAATGATACACGTTACCAGCCAAAGAGCGGAAGATGGACTCCGGGTTGTAATCAGAAAGACCCTCAGGACATCTGTGAGAGGCGGCAGGCCAGCCGCCCGCCTGTAGTGTCCCCTTTCCCAGAAGAAAAGCAGGGATGGTTCCGGGGGTGCGAGGTTAAATGCGGAACAACAAGATAAAATAACAGAAATCAATGAAGAAGTGTGTCGTTGATATCAGATACCATGCGGCTGTGGGAAACTACAGCCGCATTCCTGTGGTATTAACGTCACATCAAGGGGAGAGAAAAGATGCAAGAAACAAAAAGAAGTGGAATGAGCAAGGATCAATTCTGGAATCTGATTGAAAAGGCAAAGGAAGTCTGTGGTACTGATCTGGATGCTTCAGCAGTATGGATTAAACAGCAGCTTTTCTATATGACACCGGAAGATGTCCTGCAATTCCACAATCTTGTTTACAGTTACCGGGATGCGGCTTATAAGTACGGCTTATGGACAGCGGCAGGTATTATGATGGAAGCAGGGTGCAGTGATGACAGTTTTTCCGATTTTCGGATGTGGCTGATCGCCCAGGGAAAAGAAGTTTATCTGAATGCCTTAAAAGATCCGGATTCCCTTTCCGGCGTGACTCCGTATGGGTACTGTAGTTTTGAAGCGTTGGGATACATCTCATCGCAGGTCTACAGTGCCATGAAAGGGAAAAATATCTATCAGGACAGTACGGCAAGAATGCAGATGGAATGTTATGAGCAGGTGATCCGGGATATTGTGTACCATCCCATGATCGAGTATCCGCTGGAATTACCGGAAGCAATGGTGGTATATCCGAAACTCTGTGAATGCCATTTGTCCGAGCAGGTAAGGAAAGCTCCTCAGAAAGTAAGGACATGGAATGTTTCCCGGACGGATATCCGAAGGATGATGGCAAGAGGGAATGCTGCCATAAAGAAAATGCAGGAACAGGGACAGAATACACCGGAAGCGACCAGACTCGTCCGTAAGGGTACGGTAAGATAAGCTTTCTGGCAAGGAGAAGTAATGTGTTATAAAAATGAATATCAGAAAAGGGCACATGGCGAAGTGGAACAGATCTTTCGGGAGCTTCTACCGGAAGCCGGGCTTCACGTAAGAGAAGAACAGATCCGTCTCTGCCATGAAATGCTGGATGCCCTTATGAAAAATGAGATCACGCTCTGTGATGCAGGAGTGGGCATTGGAAAAACCTATGCCTATCTGACTGCCTGCATCCTGATGCGGAAATATAGTGTACTGCATTCCGGTTATTCGGGATGTGACAGGCGGCCTGTGGTGGTATCCACTTCCAGCATTGCCCTACAGAAAGCTATCATAGAGGAATATGTTCCTTTTTTATCGGATGTACTGTTAAAAGCAGATCTGCTTCAGGGAGAATTAAAGGCAGTTGTCCGCAAGGGAAAGGAACATTTTGTGTGCGATTACAGGCTGGCCCAAAGACTGGAGGCAGTCCGGGATAAGAATAAAAATCAGGCACAGATGGAGGCATTGAAGTCCCTCCGGCATAACTTTGATTTAGATTCCGTACATAACCTGAGCGGTTTTGACCGCAGGCTGGTGTGCGTACCGAAATTCTGCTCCAGGGAGTGTCCGGGGAAAGCAGGATGCCGTTATCAGAAATATTTGGATGTTTCCAAAAAAGAGGAAGTTTTTATACAGATATGCAATCACAATTATCTTCTGGCAGACGCCATGCACCGGATGAATGAATACCGGCCTCTGCTGGCAGATTACAGAGCATTGGTAGTAGATGAAGCACATAAGCTCCCAGAAGCTGCCAGCCAGATGTATGGGAGAAGTATTGGAAGAGAGGATGTGCAGGAAATCTCGTATTTCTTAAACAGGGAGCATAAAAGTTCGGAAGGTAAGAGACTACAGGATTGGTTTAATACACTTTCAATGGAAATCCGTAAGGATCAGGCCGGGATGGGAGATGACATAGCTGGAAAAGAAAATTTCTATTTTCCGGCAAAGTGCCGATCTTCTCTGGAGCAGGTAAGGGGGAATCTCAGTCTTATGCTTAAAAGACTTGCTGGAAATGTCCCTTACTGGATCTTCCGGCGGCTGGAAGAGATGGAAGAGCTGTTCGGCTGGTTTCTGAAGAAGGATACCAGATACGTTTTATTTCTTCAGCCAGACGGCAGGGGAGATCCTGTGTTTATGGCTGTTAGCAGAGAGATTCCAAGGTTTCTCCATGATTCCTTATGGGAAAGGGGATTTCCCTCGATTCTCACCAGTGGAACTTTAAAAGCCGGAAATGGGTTTGTAAGGACCAGACAGATGACCGGGCTGGAAAAGAAAAGCAGAGTCCGGGAGTGTGTAGCAGAATCCCCATTTTGTTACAGAGAGAACTGTCTGCTTTATATTCCTGAGAATTTAAAAGCGACGCTCAAGGGAAGCCGGGAAGAGGCCGAGCAACTTGCAGGCCAGATCCGTGATCTGGTGTGTTCTACTTTTGGGCATACACTGGTACTGTTTACATCTTATACCCTGATGGGAAATGTGCAGCAGCTCCTGCGGGATCAGATCCCGTTCCCGATGGTGCAGGTATGGAGAAACTCACAGGAAGAAATCGCACGGTTTAAGAAGATGGAAAATGCCGTTCTGTTTGCAGCCGGCTCCTGTTGGGAAGGTGTGGATTTTCCGGGGGATATGGTATCGTCCCTGATCATTGTAAAATTGCCGTTTGCTGTACCGGACCCCATCCATGAAGCACAAAGGGAACAATACCGATCACTGGAATCCTACATTCAAAATGTTGTTGTTCCAGATATGCAGAAGAAACTGCGCCAGGGATTCGGACGGGCGATCCGGACGGAGCAGGACACCTGTGTAGTGTCCATTTTAGACCACCGAGCGGCAAAGAAAGGAAAGTACCGGGGAGATGTTCTGGACGCCCTGCCAAAGTGCCAGATGGCAGAAAAAATCGATGAAGTAGAGGACTTTATCCGAAGCCGGAAAGTGGAGCGTTACTACAGCTGATAACATCCGTGGTGTTGTTGGTTCTGCCCAGATCTGGACAGAAAATAAGACAAAAAGTTTAGTGGTATTTCAGGAGCGGTTTTGAACGAATTGGTGGTATTTGTGATAGCTTTATCGGCATGAGTTGGGTATACTGTGTATAGCGTTAGAGGAAAGGAAGTGAGCAGGAATGAGACGATATGAACTGGAAAAAGAAAGAGAGGGTTCCACCGTTTATTTCTTTATCAGAGATGTGGAAACACTGGATATCGTCCTGCTTCCAACCAAATATCTGATGCACAAGATACGGAGTAAATGTTCACCGAATACGGTGCGGCGCTCCGCACTTGCAATCCTGTACTATCTGGAATACATCCATGAAAAGAAAAAGGAATTGACAGACGTATATCAAATGCCTTATGTTGAACAGACAAATCACTTTGTGGAATTTTTATACTGGCTGAAAGCCGGGAAGCATACCAGAGATAAAAATCACAGATCTCCAAACAATGGAACCTGCAACGCATACTTAAGAGATGTGTTCAGGTTCTATCTTTTTATAGAAGAAGAGTACCAGCAGTTCGGGGAGCTGAAAGTCCTGTCCTATAATTATTTTGTAGCCGTGGATGCAGTAGGCGTAAAGAAAAGCATACGATCAAAGAGTTTCAAAGGCTATTTAAAAGAGGAAGAGCATAAGGCGAGAGCAGCAAAGAAAGATGAAATTGTGGAAATCTTGAAAGCGTGTACCAATATAAGAGATCGGCTTCTCATGCTGCTTCTGGCAGAGACAGGCTACCGAATCGGTGAGATCTTAGGAATTGATTACAGTAAGGACATTGATTATCAGAACCACATAATCCGGGTATATTTCCGTGAGGACAATGAAAATGGAGCGAGAGCAAAGAATGCAGAATACCGAAGTGCGAAGATCAGCAAAGATACCTTCGGCTTTTTAAATCTGTATATCGCAGAGTACCGAAAACTACTTCAGCACCAGACAAGCCTGTTTGTGAATATTTCCGGGGATAATATCGGAAAACCAATGAACGTGGAAGCAGTATACTCCATGCTAAAAAGAATGGATAAGAAAACAGGGATTAAGATCACGCCTCATATGCTCCGGCATTACTTTGGAAATGAGCGGAGAAAAGCAGGATGGTCGCTGGAACTGATACAGCTGGCCTATGGACACCGCCACATCCAGACAACCATCAATTATCTGGACATTGTGGATGATGAACTGCTGGATGCCAGCCAGGAATTCTACGAGAAACACTCCTCCCTGTATGGGATTGAGGAATTGCTATAGGAGGTGGTTTTTATGCCTGCGTTTTTACAGTCTTTTATAGAGGCAGAACAAGAACGGAGCAGGCGGATTGAGCAGCTACGAAAAGAAATCCGGGAGTTTGCAAAAGAGGAAGCAGGAAGTTCCATTACAGAACAGATTCTGCTGTTTCTGGCAGATGAGATGGTAGAACATCTTTCGGAAATAGATTATGAACTGCGAATGAAATTTGAATTATACATAACACCGCTGATAAAGCGAAATTACATTTACCGATATACCGGAACGTTCGACCGGATACGGCAGGCGTACATCCGGGAACGGATGAAAACTCCGGCTGGACAGAGGGAATGTGAATGGAAATATAAAAATGAAATACTTTTTGTTCCATACCACTCAGATCCTATAATCGTAAAGAGTGTGGAAACGGTACGGTGTCGGAGCAACATGGTCTGGAATTTTAAAGCGGCAGCCAGTGAGAAACTGAAACGTCAGATTTTTACCGTGCTGGAATATATTCTGGAGAATTATGAAATTTCCAGACTGAGGGAATATAAACTGACCGGGCTACAGCTTTTTTACGAATTTTGCATCCGGGAGCAGATTACAGATATCCAGCTTCTGGAGCTGGAACAGGAAACAGCATTTCAGGACTACCTGAAGCAGAAAGTCGAGAAAGAGCAACGGCGAAAACGACTGAAGAGCATTGTGGAAACTGCCCGTAAAGTGATTTTTATAGAAACTGATGAAACAAGATGGGATGCTACCATCTGGTATTTAGAGCGGTTTCGTATTGCCAAAGAAAGAATAAACCAGAGTGACAGTATAGAAAAAATATCATTTCAGGAAGTTTTACAGCCCAAGAATCGATTGCTGCTTCAGGAATATATGAAGTACGAAATTGGAATCGGAGAACTGGCGCTCAGTACGGTGTACGAAAGATTCCGAACCATTCGAAATTTTTTGCAGGAGATCAGCGAACTGGAAGTTACCAAGTGTGATGCCAGCCTGATTGATGTATATTTAAAGAATTTGCAGAATGGTGCTATGGGAGCAAAGACATTTAATACCAATGTTTCGGGAATACAGTTTTTTATGAAATTTCTGGAAGTAAAGGGGTATATAAAAAAGGTTCCGTTTTATGCATCGTATTACTTGGAAAAACAGATCCCAGTCCACCATGACAGAAGTGTGGAAGAGGATGTGTATATGGAAATTATCCAAAACCTCTCACAGTTTCCTGAACACCTGAGAATGATGTTTTTACATCTCTGGTGTGTGGGACTCCGGATCAGTGAGGTCTGCACCTTAAAAGGGGATGCGTATTATATCCAGAATGGTGACTGCTGGATGAAGGTCTACCAGGTGAAAATGAAAAATTATAAAAGGGTTCCCATTCCGGTAACATTGTATCGTCTGATGCAGGTTTATCTGAAAAAGCACCCTACCAAAAAAGAAGCATACATTTTTCGGAATCGGAAAGGTGGAGCATTTTCCAAAAGCACCTTCATGGGGCAGATGAAAAAATACTGCTCCCAGATAGGCATACAGAATGGAGAATATATTTTTAAGTCTCATGATTACCGACATACCGTAGCAACCAATTTTTATGAGCATGGCGTATCAATCCAAAGCATCCGGGACTATCTGGGACATACGTTTGAGAAAATGACCATGCAGTATATAGATTATATGCCAAGAAAAATTGCTAAAGAAAATGACGCATACTTTGAGGAAGAGGAAAACAGCCTGCTTGCCTGTATGCAGAAAGGAGAGAAGCATGGATAATAAACTGAAATTCCAACAACTGGAATGTTATAAGCTGGCTACCGATGAGCAAAAGGAAAAGCTGAATAAGGAACAATATTTTGATCTGGATAAACTGCCGGGAAACCAGCTTCAGACAGAATTTGTCGAATACATTTACTACCGTGGAACGCAGGTATCCATCCTGACCATAAAAAGGGAAAGGCATTATTTTAACAGCTTATGTGAATTTTTTCAGAAGTCATCCCATCAGGAGAACAGCCTGCTTGACAGAGAAAAAGACTTCTGGATAAAGCAGTTGAAAATGTGGATGATACAAAACGGTAGGGCTTTGACGAAGCATAAAGTGACGAACATTCAGACTGAATCGGTGGAAAAAGCTGCCCTGATCCGGTATTTTGAAAGCCTTCTGGAATTTACACTGGATCGATCAGAAACCAATGAGCTGGCAAAGGATATCTGGCATCTGGAAAGGCTTCCGCTTATCCTGCGGACAAATCCGATTGTCAACCATAAGACACTAAATTTCAGAGGAATCCGGCAACCAGATATTCGGGAAGAAGTAAAAAAAGCAATTTACCATCATCTGAAAACCGAAGCCCTTGGCAGTATAAAACGTGAACTGTCCGCAATGAATAAATTTTCAAAGTATTTGGATGAAAAGCATTCCAAGATCAGCACCTGCGAAGAGATTGACCGGGAGATCATAGAACAATTTTTAATCAACATCAAGGTAGAATCAAACGGAGGGAATGGCATCCGGGATGACCTGCTAAAGCTTCGAAATGTGCTGGAAACAATCGGAAAAATTTATGATTTTCCACATCTTACAAAACTGTTTTTAAAATCTGATTTTCCGCCAGAACGGAAAGCAGAATTCAAATCTTATTCGGACAGTGAGCTGAAAAGACTGAATGCCCAGATTGTAAAAATGGAAGAGCAGATAGCAAGGGCAATGATCATCCACCAGATGCTTGGAACCAGAATTTCCGACACGCTGACCTTGCGGAAAGACTGCCTTTATAAACATGACCGTCAGGATATGATTATCATATACCAGCCGAAAACAAGAAGATATGAAAAACCGATCAGCCGGGAGCTGGCACAGCTGATTGGAAAGGCAGTCAGTTATGCAAATGAGCATTATCCTGAAAGCATTTATATCTTTGCGGACGAGAACAAACCGGAGAGACCAATCAGTTACCAAACCTTGCAGGATAAAGTGCTTCGAATGATCTATGAAAAAGATATCCGGGATGACAGCGGAAACTTATTCGGATTTGGAACGCATATGTTCCGGCACTGCTATGGGGTAAAATTAACGGAACTCCATGTGGATGACTGGACGATAGCGAAGCTCCTGGGACATAAGGGAGTACGAAGTGTCCAATATTACCGAAAAATGAGCAATCAGCGGATGGCAGATGAAACAAGAGAAGTTAGAAATTTTATGTCACAGATTATACTGGCAAGTCTGGACGGATGGGGAGAAGAATATGAGCAAATACGACAAGATGCTGGAATTGAATAAAAGAAAGAGCGAAGAAAAAGTGGAACGGGCAGTCCTGACAATACGGACAATGGTGTTGGAGAGAGAAAAGGTGTCCGTACCAGCACTGATGCAAAAGACTGGTTTATCTAGAGGATTCTTTTACAAGAATCCGATTGTAAGAGGTGAGATTGATGCAGCAATGGAACAGCAGGCTGGTATGGTGGATCCAAGGAGAAACATTATCAGTCAGGCGATGGAAGCGGAAATGAATCTGCTCCGGCAACAGCTACAGAAACTGAAAAGCGAAAATGAGAATCTAATAAAGGAAAACCAGAAGTTAAAAAAAGCACTATCCAAGAAAGAGTTGAATCTTATCAAACAGATTTAAGCTATATCATAATGCAAAGTAGGTCTGCCAGAATACAGCAGATCTGTTTTGCATTGTGATATAGAAACAGATTATGCTTAAAAGGCATTAAGCAACCCATGATAATGGGTATTGGACATAGAAAGTAATATGGGTGTATGATGGAGCCGATAAGAAATAGAGCGTACCTGAAAAGCAAACTGCCACAGGAAAATTATGAACTTTATGTAAAAAGCTGCAAAGTCTATTGACCTGGAGTTTACTTCAGGTTGTACCATAAAAGAAAAAGAGCAAGGAGGAATTTTTTATGGATATTGAACAGATGAAAAAAGACTTAGGTGGAGGTAACGTATTTCCAATCGGTGAAGAAAATGTAGTATTTGCAAAATATTTTACAGGTGAGTGCTATCTGAATATGCTTACAACAGAGAGAGTACCAGTTGGTCTCGTTACTTTCGCTCCTGGAACCATCAATGCATATCACATCCATCATAAAGGTGGACAGATCCTTATGGTTACTGGTGGAAGAGGATGGTACCAGGAAGAAGGAAAGCCGGCTCGTGAGCTGAAAGCCGGAGATGTAGTAAATATTCCACCAGAAGTAAAACATTGGCATGGAGCAGCGAAAGACAGCTGGTTCCAGCATCTGGCTGTTGAAGTTCCGGCAGAGGGTGCTTCCAATGAATGGCTTGAGTTTTTACCGGAAGAAGAGTATAACAAATTACCATAAAGCAAGAAAGACGGAGGTTTAGTATCATGGCAAAGATCACACAGACAGCGGGAAGAAATGCTCTGGGAACATTTGCCCCGGAGTTTGCACATTTTAACGATGACGTTCTGTTCGGAGAGAACTGGAATAACGAAGATATTGATTTAAAAACAAGAAGTATCATCACAGTCGTAGCACTGATGGCACAGGGAATCACAGATTCCTCTTTGAAATTCCATTTACAGAATGCCAAGGATCATGGGGTAACGCAGAAAGAAATCGCAGCGATTATCACCCACGTAGCATTCTATGCAGGCTGGCCAAAAGGCTGGGCAGTGTTCAACCTTGCAAAAGAGGTTTGGAACGAGGACGAAACAGAGGAATAACCTGGCAAAACTGCTCGTCACGAAAAGTTCGCACAAAGCACAGACGTGTATGCCGTTAAAGCCAGTAACTACAAGGGATTGCGAATAGGGAGTCCAGTTTAATGCAGGAATAATTGGCATATTCATCATGCAAAAAGCGGTGGCGGGCAGATCTTAGTATGTGTAGCCGGCCGAGGGTTTTATCAGGAAGAAGGCAGGGATGCGGTAGAAATGAAACCGGGTGACTGTATTAACATTCCGGTAGATGTAAAGCACTGGCATGGGGCCGCTCCGGATGAATGGTTTTCCCATCTGGCAATTGAGGTGCCGGGAGTGGATTGTTCCAATGAGTGGTGTGAGGCGGTATCGGAGAAAGAGTACGCTGGATTAAGATAAGGAGAGCACTATGGAATACGGTAAACTCGGAAATACAGATATAGAAGTGTCAAAATTATGTGTGGGCTGCATGAGTTTTGGGAAAGCTGGAACCATGCATGACTGGACGTTGGATGAAGCTGAAAGTGAGAATGTTATCAAGCATGCACTTGATTTGGGATATAATTTTTTTGATACAGCAAATGGATATTCAGCAGGAACAAGTGAGGAATATTTAGGTAAAGCATTGAAGAAAAATGTAGCGAGAAATCAGGTTGTGATTGCATCCAAGGTATATTTTAATGAAGGTCGTTTATCAAGACAGGCAATCATGAGGGAAATAGATGGAACTCTGTCACGTCTTGGAACCGACTATCTTGATTTATATATCATCCATAGATTTGACTATGATACACCAATTGAAGAAACTATGGAGGCACTGCACGATCTGGTAAAAGCAGGAAAGGTCAGGGCACTTGGTGCATCTGCCATGTATGGATATCAGTTTTATAATATGCAGTTAGCCGCAAGAGACAATGGATGGACACCATTTTCTGCGATGGAGAATCATTATAATTTGCTTTACAGAGAGGATGAGAGAGAATTGCTACCAATTTGTAAGCAAATGAAAGTTTCGTTAATGCCGTATAGCCCTCTTGCAGCCGGACATCTGGCAAGACCACAGTGGAAATCAGAGTCTCTTCGTGGAACCACGGATAGGGTTGCCATGGGAAAATATGATAAGACTGAAGCGGAAGACATGCAGATAGTTAAACGTGTAGCGGAGCTTGCCGAAAAGTATAACTGCAAAATGTCCCAGATAGCCATTGCATGGCAGTGGGCAAAGGGAATTCTATCGCCTATTATTGGGGCAACCAAAACGCAGTATCTGGATGATTCAGCCGGAGCATTTGACATTAAATTAACTGCCGAAGACCTTGCATATCTTGAAGAGCCATATGTTCCACATGAGATAGTTGGTGCAATTGATAAAAATCCGGCACAAGGTGTTATTTTGCTTGATGAAAAGAAATAATAAAGAACTAGGTGTAGCCATATGAAGAAATATTTATCAGTTATTCTGGAAATTATCCTCACAGCCTGTCTGGTTGCATGTGGTAGTTCTAACAAGGATTCCGTGAACGATGATAAACAAGAGGTAAGACTGGGAAAAATGAATATGCCAGAGCGTGAGGTTGTAGAATTGCTGAGTAACGGAGACGTAGAATTAAAAATTTCGAAAGAATGAAATTACTGTTTTTCTATACGAAGAGCTCGACAGATTTTAGATAATTGCGATCTGTGAAGGATTTGCAATTTTAGGAATGATATTTTTGATTATCAGTTGATAGTCAACTTCCAGTTGATATTTCACTTATTTTAGGAAATTTAATAACTGTTATAGTTGATTATCAAATTCCTCACAAACCCTTGAAAATACTAAGTTTGTAGCAA